>JALTMC010000254.1 GCA_027005175.1 Myxococcales bacterium | reverse complement strand
GTTCCGTTTCAATCCCCTAAAGCGGGGCTAGAGGTAAGCAATAGTACTATTGCCAACCATCTGTAATTGTGTGGGAAAAAATGCCGAATCGCTAACCTCTAGTTTTCTCCTCACACAAGGTATAATAAACCTTGACAGAGAAATGTCAACACTTTATTTGAAATAGTTTGTTTTGTTATGATTAACAGTAGGTTGTGACGTTTGAAATAGATCGCCGCTAACCCCCCCCCGTTTTATCGAGGGTGTGAGGTTAGCGGAAATATGTGACATGCAGGTAGAGGTTCTTTTTAAGGGAGTGCTTTCTTTCTAGGCTGCATAGAGTTTATAGGTATTGTGAGTTTCGTAGTTTTTGTGGTTATTGCAGTTTTTGTGCATTGTGACGAGCAGATGTTTGTTGTGAAGAGTGTCAGAGTGGATATTTTTCCAGGGAAAGAGAGGACAAACATTTTGGATGCTATTTGAGTGTGAGGCCATCCAGTGTTGGAGGGGAGACTTTTCTAGGGAAAGAGAGAAAATTGTGGATATAACGGGCTTCTTACAGTGTTTGAGTAAAAACACGCTATAACTTAGATATTATTATGAAAATAAAATGGACGTGACCATGAATAACCTCCTTTGGTGTGCAAGTCTACGCAGGTTCAGAGTGGGGCTAAAACCCCCCACACTGAGGAAGAAAAACCCGACTGAAGTCGGCTCAACCCTTTGGTTTGCCCTGAAGGACAACGTGTTTTGAGTGCCCCGAAGGGGTAGATCCGAGAGTCTCAGAGTGGGGGTTCAGTTCCACGAATCTACAGGAGAGTTCTCTATGTCCATTTCTTTTACAGGCTGTCAGGTTCCCGTAAAATAAAAGTGTGCTTTGTGCTTTTTCTTCTATGTGCAGCAATCTGTCTAACTGTACCGCTTTCGGCTTCACTCCCCAAAATGAAAGTGTATTTTGTGTTTTTTCTTCAATGGTTTTAGTAGGTATTCTAAGCCATTGAGTCGGATTTCATACATCGACGCCATCAAGTCGCCAAGTTGACCTTTTGGGAATCCTTGTTCGTGATACCAGAGTAGATAATGCTCAGGCAGATCACAGATCAAGCGTCCCTCAAACTTGCCATAAGGCATCTTCCTTGTCACCAACATCAACAAGTGACTTTTTTGTTTAAACAAGTCCATTTAGGTATCCACTTCATCAACTTCATGGGAGCGTTCCATAATGAAGCGGTATCGAGCGGTGGCGTCACGCCCGAGGAGGTCACTCATGGTTTGATCGGTTTGTAGAGGGTCATCAATTCCCACACGCAACAGAGTACGCTTGGCAGGGTCGAGGGTTGTATCCCGCAGAACCTTGGGCATCATCTCACCCAGGCCCTTAAAACGCTGAATGTCGATGTTGGCGTTGGCTGGTGCCTCTGCTATGATCTCGTCTTTTTCATCATCACTTAGAACCCAATGGATTTGTTTGCGTATCGAGATTCGATATAGAGGAGGCTGTGCAATATAGACATGACCTCCATGGATCAGCTCGGGCATATGACGGTAAAAAAACGTCAACAAAAGAGTTGCGATATGATGACCATCGGCATCTGCGTCCATCAACAGGATGATTTTGTTATACCTCAAGCGATCCACATCAAAGGACTTGCCGATACCACAGCCCAAAGCCTGTACGATATCACCGAGTTCTTTGTTGTTCAGGACCTTTTTAAGGGTGGCTGTTTCTGTGTTGAGCACTTTTCCACGCAACGGAAGAATGGCTTGTGTTTTGCGGTCGCGCCCCATTTTTGCAGAGCCCCCGGCAGAGTCACCTTCCACAATAAACAATTCGGTTTTGCTCGCATCCTCTTGGGAACAGTCGGCCAGCTTTCCCGGAAGAGAGAGACGGCGCGTCGCGCTCTGACGACGTACCACTTGAGAGGCAGCACGCGAAGCAGCACGTGCTCGTGCTGACATAATAATTCGAGCCACAATAGCCCGGGCGGCTGTACTGTTTTCGTTGAGCCATTGCTCTAGAGAGGATCGTAAGATCTGGTCGATCACGGGCTGAATTTCAGGGTTGTTGAGCCGCTCTTTGGTTTGCCCTTGAAACTGTGGCTCAGCGATATACACACTGAGCAACGCCACCACTCCCTCACGGATATCATCCGTTGAGATCGTGAGACCTTTGGGCAACAGCTTGTGGGTCGTGATATAGTTTCGGACAGCTTTGGCCATCGCACCTTTTAAGCCATTTTCATGTGTTCCACCTGAACGTGTTGTGATACCATTCACAAACGACTTGAACACTTCATCTGTGGCTTCGGTCCAACACAAGGCAACTTCAATCCGCATTTCACCATTGCCCTGAAACACAAAGTTGCCTTCATGAGCGGGCTTTTTGGATCGCGCTTGCAAGAGAAATTCAAGATAATCCTCCAGGCCTCCTTCGCGATAAAACTCTTCTTCCACACCATCCACTTCATTTCGAAACTTAATCTTTAAGCCACGATGAAGATAGGATGCGATATCAAGACGGTCACGAACCATCTTTGCATCGAAGGTGGTGCCATCTCGAAAGATCTCTTTGTCGGCCTGAAAGGTGACAGTTGTTCCGGTACTTCGGGTGTTTCCCACTCGCTTAATCGGAGCAAGAGGAGTGCCTTTCGAGAACTCCTGCTCATGTCGTCCGCCATCACGACGAACTTCCACCTTCATCTGCTCACTAAGAGCATTCACAACAGAAATACCCACACCATGCAAACCACCGGAGTGAGCATAGTTTTCGCTGTTGAATTTACCGCCAGAGTGCAGGTTGGTGAGGATCAACTCCAAGGTGGGCTTTTTGTACTGAGGATGAATCCCTATGGGAATCCCACGTCCATTGTCTTTGACTGACACTGTGCGACCATTGGCGTGCAAACGCACTTCAATCTCTGTCGCGTAGCCGTTCATCACCTCATCGACGGAGTTATCGACGATCTCCCACAGCAGATGATGAAGTCCCGCCTTATGGGCTCCACCAATATACATCGCTGGACGCTTGCGCACTGCCTCCAGCCCCTCCAGCAATGTGATATCACCAGCCGAGTAATTGTTCTGTGCGCTATCTGTTCTTTTCCTTGCCGCCATCAACTAACATCCCTCTGTTCAGCCCTATCTTGCTCTTTCGCCCGATGTTTTCTCTTCCACAGGTGATCGCGAAGCAAGTGCTCGGTTTAGCCGACTGTGTTTTTGCTCTTTTGCCCTGTGCTTGCTCTTTGAGTTCACCCTACCAGAAATATCAAAACAACTCACCCTGCTCACTCACTTCCATCTCCTTATGCTCTTCAACACCATCACTCGCTTCGAGGCTTTTGGCGGTTTCAACAGGATCCCCCGCCGTCGCAGCAAGTGGCTCTTGCTCTCCCTTGAGAGAGGGTATCACAATCGGGTCTGGAATCACCCTCTTCCAACCCTTGACACCACGCTTTCGAGTTCCCTTGCTAGCGCGTTTCGCTGTTTTGCAGGTCTCTCGGTTCAGTACAATCTGTTCTCCATCCACCGTCTCCAAACACAATCCCTGCTCAGGAGAGCGGCTGACTGCTGCTGCAAACAAGGAGTCTCCCTCCTCAAGCTGCATCAAACGAACCCCCTTACCTGCGGCGGCCAAGAACTTGACCTGCTCCACAGGAAACATCAACTGACGGTGCTCATGACTCACAAGAATAAGTCGTTCACGACCTGAGATCATCGCTGTCATAATGGCTTGGTCCTCCCGACCTAAGCGCACATAACGACGACCATTCTTGTTGGAAGGCTCATGAAACAATGACAGCGAAATTCGAGACCCTGAACCCTTTTCTGTGACAACCAACAGATGAGACTCAGGGATCACTGCTTCCGTTTCCGCAACTCCAGCCTCTGCCCCTTCTTCCACAAGACCGATATCCCCACAGATACGAGGATCCAGACTGAGTGCTTGGATGATCCGCTCTCCGTCTTTGAACTTAAACACACTGTGGACAGGGACACCGTATCCTGCTGTTGCCTGGATGTCCCAGATCCTCATCGAATACGCGATTCCCAAGTTCGAGAAGAAGCACACAACATCCTTTGTACTTCCCGGTAAGATGGCCATAATGGAGTCGCCTTCACGCACTCGAATCGTGTTGATATCATTGATCGTTTTGATCCGTTTAATCCAGCCATCACAGGTCACAACCACATGAGTGTCTTCCACCTGAATGAGATCTTCGGGTTGAATCTCAACCTCTGTTGTTCGTTCACGAACCTTGGTTCGACGAGGCTCCGCAAACTTCTCCTTGAACTCCTCACACTCTCTCTTCATCACTCCCATCAACAAACGACGACTACCTAAGATCGCCTCGATATCATCAGCACGACGACGTAACTCCCGAAGTTCCTTCATAATTGTCTCAATTTCCATCCGGGAGATGCGATAGAGCCGTGTGTCTAAGATGGCTTCGGTTTGACGATCCGTCAGTTTAAAACGAGCCTTCAACTTCTCATGGGAGTCTTTGCGCCCCTCCGACTCACGGATGATTCGAATCGCTTCATCCAGGTCACCAAAGACCTTGCGAAAGCCCATCAGCAGATGGATTCGGGCCTGCAATCGCTCCAACTCATTGCGAAAGCGACGGTCGAGCACTTCCAGACGATAGCCAATAAACTGCTCCAACACCTGCTTGAGCGACAACCGATCAGGGGCGGCCACCATCGGGTTCGACGTGGGGATAAGACAAGTCATATTCAGAGAAAAGCGCTGCTCCAGCGGTGTATTTTTGTACAGATACGCCATCACCATATCAGGATCTGCGTTGGATTTAATCTCCAACACAATTCGCGTCTCTTCTGTGGATTCATCCCGAAGGTCCACTAGTTGGGCCATCTTTCGAGCGATAATGATATCTGCGATTTTCTCTACAACAATCGAGCGGTTCACACCATAAGGAATGGATTTAATGATCAGACGTCGGATCTTGCGCCTGCCCTTAACCTTCTCCTCACGCCACTCGCCACGCATCATCATATTGCCCTGACCCTGCTCATAGATGTCAGCACGCAAGGAGCGCGACGCCAATACCTGGCCTCCGGTTGGAAAGTCAGGTCCTTTGATGATCTTGGTCAAATCGGCAGTGCTCGCATCAGGATGCTCCATAAGATACACCAAACCATCCATCACCTCACCCAGATTGTGTGGAGGGATGTTTGTCGCCATTCCCACCGCAATACCAGACGCTCCATTCACCAACAAATGAGGAAATCGTGTCGGCAGCACAACGGGTTCGTCCAATGAACCATCAAAGTTCGGGCGAACCTCCACCGTATCTTGCTTCAGCTCCTCCAACATCTCAAGACTAATCGGTCGCAACCGCGCCTCTGTGTTGTGGCTTACAAATCCGTTGGAAAGAAAGGAATGACACTCTGTATCCACCTTCAAAGAGTATACAGGTTGGAAACCAGCCTCTTCGACCTCTGAAACTGTAGCGTAGTAATAACCTGCTTCAATGATAGGCAAGATCACAGCCTTCACCTCATCAGATTGAATCTCTGACCATATCTTACTGCGATCTTGTTCCCACGTCTCCCTTCGATCAAAGCTATGCTTTTGAAGCCAGTCCGAACTCTCTTCGCTTCTCACATAATCTGTTAAAAACGGAATGACATCTTCAGAGAGACCCCGGCACACCTCAGGTTGTGCCGCCAGCTCCCCCAACAGCTTCTCTTGCTTGATACCAAGAAAGCCAACACGTTGTGCAAAGAGTTTAACATCGCGTCGCTGGGTCAGAGCGACCTTGTATTCGTCTCTCGCAGAGATGGAAACTCGACTTACGAGACCAAACTCCAAAAGCAGCATCTGGATATCGTGGGCCAGAGCCTCACTCCCTGTAGAGTAACTCACTTCCATGGTGTGCTCCGGCAGCACCGAAGAAGAGCCACCTCCTTCAAACAAAGATTGGAGAAACAAACGCTTAAAGCCTTGTGAGCGCTCCCACACCAAAGAGGGAATTGTTTTTTGTATACTGCATTGACCCACCATCTCCTTTAAGAGACTACACTTCTGTTCCTTCAGGTTGTGGATATCAAGTTCCCAAACGTAATGACCTGAACTCCGTTTGCGTTGGGCAAGAGAACCAACGCCGCCCACAACAC
>JALTMC010000253.1:862-6118 GCA_027005175.1 Myxococcales bacterium | reverse complement strand
TGTTTGCAAGAAGCCTTTATCGCAGAACCTGACTTTCCAAACGAAATCGCTTGAGATCGCGTCTCAAAAGTTTCAGTGCAGCAGGATTGCGTCGATAGCGACGATACAGTCGGCGATAACGGCGAGTACCCTTCCGGCGTTCACCGGACTCCATCAACCGACGAGCTCGCTCGATTCTTGGGTACAAGCGGCGAAAAAGTCGCACATTACGCTTCGCTCTCGCATGAAAGGGACTTGTAGGATTGGCTTTCATCCATTTCTGAATCAACCACCACTTCCCTGTCTCTTCACAAGAGAGATAACGCAGGGAGTCCAACTGACGACGCGCTTCAGCACTGTACATCCCTCTTGGAAATTGACGCAGCCACCGCTGAAGGCTTTTCATGGTTGGCTTGCGCTTGATCTTGTTCCACCAAAACTGACGCATCTGGCTCGTCGCCTGTGCTCGATATCGGCCCCTTGGGAAATGTGTCAGATAAGCTTTCATACCACGATAGCTCTTGTATCGCTGAGCCTTCTGAAAGAACAAGAACTCAATGCGATCTTTGGCATCCCGTGCGTATTGCCCGGCAGCATGTCTTCTCAAAAAATCCTGGTACGCTTTGATGGTATCGCGGTTGCGTGCTCGACGATACCGCAAAGCCTCGCGACGACGCGCGGCACGACGACGAAAGCGACCTCGCTGAAACTCACGCAGATATCTCGTATAAGACTCCACAGAGTCTATTTCCACTGCCTTGTCAAAGAACAAGCGATCCAACCGACGCTTGGCCTTTTCGCGGGCAGGACTGTTGGGATTTTCACGCAAATACTTTTGATAGGCACCGATGGTATCAAGCTGTTGTGCCTGCTGATAGGGAGTCACACAACCCCATAGCAAACACACCACAACTCCAACCCCACTGTATCCTAAAAACCGCCAATGTTTCGGTGATGTTGCTCGGTTTTGCACCAGCCACTGTTTTAGGCCATTCACTTTCGACCTCAATACATATAAAAAAAATCAACAACTACAAAGTCATAAGAAGACATCAACGAGAGAGAACCTCCCCTTAGAGTGCCAAGAGAAATAACAGATCCTGTTTCAAGATGCAACTCCCCCCCAAAAGCACCAAGAAAAAAACATAGAATAAGGTTGACAACCGCTCTGCGCGGTGTTATCCCCCTACATGACAGAGATTCTTGGACAAGAGAAAATAACTCATCCAATGACAACAGTCCCATTAACAGTCTCTGCCAATACCAACATAAAAGTCCAACCATTCCATTTGTCGGATTTCGTCCAATCTGTTGTGCTATCGTCCTTAGAAAAAGCACAACGAGATCACCGGTCCTATACGGGAAGGGTAAGTCTTTACCCCACCCATAATAACAGTCGAAGGAGAGACACGATGACCAAGGCAGAACTGATCTCCCGTGTGCATGAATCAGTGGGCAACGCAGCCCTCACCAAAAAGCTCACGGAATCTGTGATTGAAGCAACCTTTGAAGCTATCAAAGAATCCCTCCAAAGTGATGATGAGCGATTCATCTTCCCTCGTTTTGGAACCTTTACGGTAAAAGAGCGAGCAGAGCGCAAAGGTCGCAACCCTCAGAACAACAAAGAGATCCTCATCCCCGCATACAAAACAGTAACCTTCAAACCAGCTCCCCAATTCAAAGAGAGCTTGAACTAACAAAGGTTCTTTCTCTCCCCTGAACGAGTCACTTGCAGACTCTCAATCCCCTCCTTCAGTTCTATCTTTTCTCTTGATTCCGCATACATCGCAAATCATTGCATTCTTTCCATGGGTTCCTGCGTCTTCTCCCCGAAGTTCGAAAAGAGAACTCGCAAAAAAATAGACTTCTCTCTATTAAGTTTGGCACAATTGAAAGAGAAGAAGATCTCCAAATATGCCTTGGATAGGAGTTTTCGGTAAGCAATGTCAGGTTTTCAGCAAGCAATGTCAGGAATCAAAGAGCCCATGAAAGCAATCCGCTTTGTCCCCTTTCTAGCCGTCATGATGTGTGCCTATGGACCTTGCAGCCCACCAAACTGTCCCACCGAAGCAACAGTGGACACGGACCACAGTTGCTGGTTTGAGTTCACACAACAACAACCCACAGTGACAGTCAATGCAGGAGAGTTGCAAGTAGGGTTTGACAAGAACTCACGGATGCAGAGCCCCTCACGTTATCGTTTTACCTTTATTCAGGATCCACAAGAACAGGTGCCCCGAGCACAAGGTAGAATCGGAACCTGGAAGTTACATATTCAGACCTGGAAGAAACAACATCCCCACATGTTGAAGCTGGCCTGGACCTTACGTGAACGACGTCCTTCGTTAGAGAAGCAGGAAACACTGCGATTGGCATTATCTTGGCTTCAACACGGGAAGCGGCATGTGAAGATACTCGCCAGCCACTACAATCGCAGCAACAATCGTCTCCATGCATCACTCCCGACAGGCCCCCTACAAATCCCACAAACCTACCTCTACCCCGTTCGCTATAAAGCATCTAAAGAAACAAAGCCTTACCAGTCCCCCCTCAGGGTGTCAGAGTTCTCAAAGATAGCAACAGCACGTAAGTAAAGCTGCAAGGCTCCCAAAAAAACTACACAAAAAACACAAAAATATTTTGACTTTGCGTGACAGAACCTTTATATGAGGTGTTGGTTAGTTGATTGGTGTGCAGCAGCTGGAACTGTACTCATACTCTCAGATCTATCAATGAGGAATTTTACTATGAAAAAGTTGATTGTCGCGTTCATTCTTGCCGTTGGTATTGGTGGTTTCTCCATGTCTTACATTGCTTGTAGCAAGCCTACAACCAATAGCAATGCAAACAAAAACGCTAATGCAAATACAACAAAAGCAACAGATGGTGGCACCAAAGCAACAGATGGTGGCACCAAGAAGGACTGATACCAGCCCTTGGTAGAAGAAGAGAGGGTTGTTCCGATGGAGCAGCCCTCTTTGCGTTTAAAGCCCTCTCTTGACGTACGCAGGGTAGGCAGGATAGACTTTCCTCGGATGTTAGAATGTTAACCCTCTTGGAAAGGTCTATCGATGAAAATACTTTCCCACCAGGATCTCGCAACATCAACTCAACTTTACCAGGACATTGCTGAAGTTCTCGCCAACGATGGAATCATCTGCTTCCCCTCGGGAGGCTCCTATCGCCTTGCCACACGCATGCTGTCCGAGCAGGCGGTTGTCAAATTTATGCAAGTCAAACGTCGCATACGCAAGGCCCCCGTTTTAATCTTCGTTCCCCACAAAAACTCCTTAGAGCAGCTTGTTGAATCCATACCCGCACCTGCCGAAGCACTGATACAGGAATTTTGGCCAGGACCACTGACACTCAAATTATCCTTGCATGAATCTCTCCCTCGAAAACTTGTCCGCAACCTGGACAAATCAGGAAAGGTCGGTATTCGTATCCCTGAAGGAGAGGTGGCCCAAAACATTCTCCAAGCTTTTGGTGAACCCCTGCTGATTTCCAGCGCAAACCTTGCCAACAAAGGAGGCTCACACTCGGAGGCCAAAATTCGAAAGAACTTTGCTCGGTGGATCGATATCTTGGTCAGTGCTGGAGACCTCTCTCCTCAGGGCTGCTCTACTGTTGTTGATGCAACTGTCAGCCCTTTGACGATCAAACGACCAGGAATCATCGAAGAACAACAAGTGTTCCAGGTTTGGAACAATCAACCCAATACACTGTCTGCACCCACAGCAGTGCCTGCGTAGTCCTTCGCCTGATCTTTTGTCATCGGAGAGTGCTGACCCAAGGGACTCCACTTGTACTTGTGCTTTCCATGCCGTCTTCCAACAGGTCTTTTTTTAGAAAGAGATTGATGTCCAAACGCTCATCCCACAATCCATCTGATCTTGCAACCCCTAAGAATCCACCCGTTCACAGCAAACGCAGTGAGCAAGAGATTCTCGAACAACGTGCGGAAACCCCCCAAGAGAAAGCAGAGATATCTGCCCTCTTGCGAGGCATCAAAAAGCCTGATTCTGCCCTCTCTCCCGGAATGCGAAAGATCGGCTGGGCCACAGCAGTTCTTGCCTTTGTCACGATGGGAATACTGACGGCTGTCATGGTGAAGGATGTTCGCCTGGCCACTCGAATGTATGGACCTCATGAGCTAACACCTGGCGCAAGTACAAGCTACCGTATCTCTGTTTTTGACCCAGAAAAAACAAGTTTCTTCAAAGATCTCAAGGCAGAGCTCTGGCTTCTCAGTCCGCAAAAGAAGAAGCTACTCTTTCGAGGACAAACAGACCAAGAGGTGTTAATCGCCAACATCAAAGTTCCTTTGTGGCCAACAGGAACAAAGTATAAACTCAAGCTATCCATCACCTGCCCGGCTGGTAAAGACGGATTTACCCGGCCCGTTCAGTTGAAGTTAGCAGAACAACAACAACCGAATTATTCGCAAGAGAGCAACCAAAGACTGTGGAAGTTTGCACCGGTCTCTCCCAACAGCCCCTATCGTATCGAACTCTTTTCTGACAACAGGGCTCCCATCGCAGATCTGGTGAGTATGTTTTGGTTGCGTGTCCAAGAACGTTCACACCCCAGACCATCAACAACCACAACTCACCCCTCCCCCTCCACAGTTCCCACCACAAACCCAACCACCCTGTCAGTACAACCCCCTCAGAGACAACACCGTTCACTACAACCAGGCAAGTCATCTCAACCAGGCAAGCCATCTCAACCAGGCAAGTCATCTCAACCAGGCAAGTCATCTCAACCAGGCAAGCCATCTCAACCAGGCAAGTCATCTCAACCAGGCAAGCCATCTGTGAGAAGAGCACAAAGAAGCCCGGTGTTCAAAGGCAGCTCTCCGCTGTGGAGGCCCCCTCACTCTCCCCTCCATGTGACAGTCAAACATGGACGAACCCAGCACGATGCTCTCCAAACAGACGCACTTGGATTTGTAAGATTTCCCTATGTGACGCAAATGTTTGATGAGCGATGGTTGATCAAGCTAAAAGGTCCTGCTGGCTCGTTTGTCTTTCAAAGCATACTTAAACCGGAGGGCTACCAGCTTGTTCTTGATATTCCCAAAGTTCTCGTCGCCCCGAAGGCAAGTCTCTTTGTACGTGTTGATGGCCTCCACCCCAAAAGTGATTTGCACATCGACTTAACCCAACATGGACAGCATATCCGATCCTACCAGGGAAAAATGAGCGGTGGCCGTGTTGCTTTATCACTCCCACTCCCCTCTCATATCCGGGGCTTGGTTAGCGTTCAGGTCTATAC
>JALTMC010000253.1:0-852 GCA_027005175.1 Myxococcales bacterium | reverse complement strand
ATACAGAGTTCTACTTTCCAGGTGAGATCCACGACGAGCACCTTGTTTATGTGGGAAAACCCAATCGCAAAAAGATCTTTGCTGCCCTCAAACAACATCTCACCCGGCGAGGTGACGGTGCCCTCACTTATACGCTGGAGGAGCTAGAACAACAACTCCCTCCACATGCTCCGCCTTCACAATGGTTGAAGCCTGTGTTCTCCTTGCTCAAGGCCAGGTTCGTTCCCCCCACCATGTTCTATAATTCAGCGGATGACCGATTGCGCCGTTTACGTGGATACCAACACCGCTTTCGCAAAGGAACCATCTTGTTCTCGATTGGCCTGAGTGGCTGTGTGGTGGCAGGCATCTTTTTCTGGCTGTTGGCGGGCTATCGACGCGACCAACAAAGGATGCTCGATGCTGCGATAGAAAACGACGTGGAAGTAGTGAAGACACGTGGATTGTCCCTCATCTTTTTGTTCCTGACTCTTTTATCTGCCATCTTCGCTTCTATCATTTTGCTGTTTTGGGCCATGCAGTGGACCTACGACAAGATCTAAATCAGACCTTGTGTTCCCACCAAAGAACACACCACCTTGTTGAACGACAGAGAACACACCACCTTGTTGAACAACAGAGAACACACCACCTTGTTGAACAACAGAGAACACACCACTGCACCTTTCCCTCCTCTGCCTTACAAGCGACCAGAACCCCCTTTTCCTCTATGTTGCCCCCACAGCGATGCCAGAGGACCGTTGTACAAACCTTACAAGCGACCAGAAACCCCTTTCCCCCTGTATGGCTACACATCGCGATAGCCTTTCTTCTATGTAACATCACAAGCTCTGCAACATGGGGAGCCATCCC
>JALTMC010000252.1 GCA_027005175.1 Myxococcales bacterium | reverse complement strand
CCCTATGGGGCTTTTGTGGGGGGCGTTCGCAAGTTATGGGGCTTGGGAACTCTGGCAGAGATTGGGCTCTTTGTCCTTGCCTTCTTTTTCTCTTTCCTTTGCGGGTTGGGCCGCCCTCTCTCTGCTTGTGCTCGCGTTGGGCCTCGAATTCATGGTCGCCCAACTTCCCCCCTGGCACCTGGATGAACTCTCCTATCATCTATGGGTGCCGCAAGCCTGGATCATCGAGGGTCGAGTTGTTGAGTTGACTCTCCATTCCCACTCCTACTTTCCTATGGGCATTGAGTCTGCTTCTTTACCCTTGCTCTCCATGGCCGGAACTTTGGGTGCTCGAAGTATGCACATGGTTCTCTGGTTGCTTGCTTGTACGGTTCTGCTTGTTCTGGTGCGATGGTTGCACCGCCGACTCTCTTTGAATCTCGCTCTTGTTTCTGCTGCTGTTGTTGCTTGCACTCCTTGTTTGTTGATTACCACAGGTGCAGTGTTGGTCGAGTGGACTTTGCTTGGTGCTTGTTTGCTTGTGGTGGTAGGCTTGGATGATCTTCTCGAAGAACGTCCTGGTGCTTTGGTTCTCCTTACTTTAGCCTGGGCTGCTGGTGTTGCAACAAAGTACTCTTTTGGTCTTTTTGCTTTGATCGTCGCTATGCTTGGGCTGTGGCTCTTTCGAAAAAATAGCAGGGTACTCAAACACTGGTTGCTTTGTGGTGTGTTGGGTTTGGTGCTGGGTTCTACCTTTTTGCTGCGCAATCTCGTGTGGGTTGGCAATCCCATCGCACCTTTTGGAGTCTCAGATTCTCCCTCTGTTTCATCGTATACAAATGGGCTCTCTTTTCTCTCCACTCTTTCATCTTATCTTTTTCAGATGACTATGTTTGATGAAGCTATGGGGGTGGCGCTTCCCCTTGCTGCTTTGTTCGGGATATGGATCGCTTATGCTGGCCGCTCGTTGGAGTGGCTGCGCTCGCTGTCTGTTGCCATGTGGCTTCCTTTGCTGGGTCTTGCCTCGTTGGGAATGGCAGGCCGTGTCTTGCTTCCTTTTCTTCTCTTTCCCGCCCTCCTTGGCCTTCTCGGCCTCTTCTCCCTTCTTCAAAAGCATCCCTTGGTCCGTCGAACTGCTACGGCTGTTTGGTTTCTTTTGGCTTTTCTCCAGCTTTTTATGGTCATGATGTTTGTTGAAACTCTTCATCCCTTCAAAGCTTTTTATCGAGGCGAGCAAGCTTATATGTCTCAACGGCGCTCATTTTCTCGTTTGTTGTGGCTTAATAAACAACTCCCTGCAAAGTCGAAAACGCTGATCGTAGGGATTCAAGAATTGTATGGGAGCAAACACAAGGTACGAGGGGGCGGCAACGCAGATGGCCCTCGCATCGCTCGGTACCTGGAGGCCAAAGATGCAGCCTCGCTGGCCCGACGTTGGCAGGCAGATGGCTTTACGCATATCGCGCTGTATCACGTCCGAATCATTGTTGGAAATGGATTTACTGCGAGACTACAGAAAGAGAAAATGGTGATTCTCTCTTCACGCACAGCGAAACGATTTTTGAAAGCTTTGCGTACACATACAAGTAAGGTGGGAACACACTCTGGACTCTTTGTTTACAAACTTCATCAACGGTTGTAACTGTCTTAGGTTCGGCTAGGGTTGATACCCAGTGTTCGCGTATGTAGTGGAAGGTTTTCAAAAAGAAGATGACTTTGAAATGTGTTGGGTGTTTCACAGGGTATATTGTTGGTCTTCACCCTCTTTATGACCCCTCGCACTGAAGTACAAGGCTGGAAAACCAAAGAAACTATAGCCTGGGTATAAGCCCACAAGGCTGGGCTAGACACGGTGGGGTAAGATACTGAACCTTCACTCTCTCTGGGACAGAGTGAGTTTGTCTTTGGTTGTGCGTCTCTACCTTGTACTCACTTGGGTTCTATCTCGATCGCGAGATCGGAAGACCTCTTCTCCTCTGGCCTTTGTGGGTAGGGCTTGTGTGTTTCTTGGGCTATCCCGAGGGCGAGAACGGAAGGCATCTTCTCATCTGTCTTTGTCCGTTGTGTTTGTGAATGTTCGTCGTAGTGTATTGAGTTTGAAGGGGTAACTGTGTTTCTTGTGATTCTCCTGCAACGAAGCCCTTAATGTTTTTGAGTTGGGTGCCGTTTAGGAATGGGTGTAGCCCAAGAGTGGGATGAATTTGTTCGTGCGTGGGGATCAGCTCCTTGATGGAAGCCAAAACAAAACAAGCGGAAGAGCTTGGCCTTCGTGGTCAGATGGAAGGGACAGTACAGTTGTTGATGCAATCGGATGCGCGACAATTAGCTGCTGATCTTGCGCGACAAGAACTCTATAAAGAAGCTGGTTTTCTTTTGCTGTCTGAATTAGAGGATCTGATTTACTCTCATGAGGATATTTCGGGAGAGCAAAAGCAGACGGCTTTTATGGCTGTTTCTTACTTTCAGAAGGCTGGGTGTTATAGTACGGCTATTGAGGTCTTGGTTCACTTAGGGGAGTTGGGTCAAATACAGGATGTCTATCAAGCCTGTTGGGAAAGATATGGTTCTTGTTCACCGAAAGATCCTGCGTACAAAGAAGCCTGCCAGACTCTTATTTCCGTCGCCTGTTCTCTACGAGAGATCCCTTCAGAGTTGGCTGTCTTTCTGTCTTCTTATCTTGCAGCAGGGCCTGGAGATGACAAAGATGCTGAAGCCTTTTATTTGATCGGAATCTTTTATTTTCAAAAAGAGCTTCACGACCACGCTCATATGATCTTTCGTTCTCTCATGGATGAGTATCGCTCTTACAAAGACGTTGCCCGGTTTGCCGAATTGCTTGATGCTCGGAAACGCTCGATTCGCTCGATGCTCTCACGAGAGCTTGCGAACGATGCGTCTCCGCTTGCTGAGGCTGATTCCTCCGAAACCAAAAATGCCGTTCGACCTTTGTCCAATGGAGTGAATGCAAGGCCGATACCTGTCACACCTCCCTCTGAATCGATTCCAGTGATTATTGGCAGCACCATTGAAGTTGGGCCAGGGATGCCTCGAAATACTCGTGGAGTTGAGGCGAAGATACCCGGAAATGGTAATGGAGTTGAGGCGAAGATACCTGGAAATACGAATGGAGTTGGGCCAGAGACGTCGAACTCTTTGTCTTCACAGGGGCCAAGCAACAGCCTTGACATGAATGTTGCTATCCAAACCATGGAGCATGCCGTGGTGCAGGCGATAGGGTCTATGAATCAGGTTGTTGTCCGTCGTCGGTTAGGGACACCTCCGCGCCCGAATCCATCGATGACGGATGGTACGATAGAGCTTCCTCCTGTTCTTTCTCCCGAGACCTCAAGTTGGTTGAAACAACCCCCTACATCCGATACGATTGAGCATGAATCATCAGTACGTGTTTTGGAGCAGGAGCGAATCTCTTCCTCACCCACTTTGACTTCACCAGTTCATCACGGCTCTGACACATTCACACAATACGGTGATGGTTCCGATGCGTTGATACAAATGGGGAGTGATGCTACCCAAGAACAGGAAACTGTGAATTTTTCTTTGGCTGAATCTTATGATATGGAGCATGGGCTAGCTTCGGGATACTCGGTGGGTCTGGGGGATCTGGTTCCTGGTGAAATGGTGGGGGGACGGTATAAAATTATTAATATCTTGGGGCGTGGAGGAATGGCTACAGTTTATCGAGCGATGGATACAGAGCTCGATGAAGAGATCGCGCTTAAAGTCTTTGAAGTCGCATCCAACTTCCAAGAAGGTCTTCTGAGGCTAAAAAAAGAGCTCAAATTAAGTCGGCGTCTCTCTCATCCGAACATTATTCGACTTCATGATATCGGGGGTCACCGTGGCTTTTATTATCTGAGTATGGAGTTGTTGGAAGGCATCGATCTCGAAACCCTGCTCGAAAAAAATGGTGTTGTTCCTATTAAGCAAGGTCTCGATTTAATGTTGCAGGTATGTCAGGGGCTTCAAGCTGTTCACGAGAAGGGTGTGATTCATCGCGATCTTAAACCGTCAAATATCTTTCTGACCAAAGAAGGTGTTGTAAAGTTGATGGACTTTGGCATCGCCACACACCACACCTCCACTCGATTGACTGCCGAAGGCGTGGTGGTGGGTACGGCTGCTTATATGGCTCCGGAGCGAGTCACCGGTCGTAGAGACGCTTCCATTCTTGGAGACATGTATGCTCTTGGCGTGATCGCGTTTGAAATTTTCACCGGTCAGTTGCCCTACTATCATGAAAAGATCATGCACTTGTTTTTGATGCATGTGAACCATCCGATCCCATCTCCTCGCAATCTGAACCATGATATCCCTCTTGGATTGGCGCATATTATCAAAACCTTAATGTCCAAAAATCCGAAGAAGCGAATTCCAACTTGCGCTGACTTGGCAGCAGCACTTCGCAGCATCTCAGGTGTCTCATAACTTAGATTGAGTCAGGTGTCTCGTACCTTAGATTGAGTCATTTTTCCGATAAAGCTGCTCGTATTGTGCGATCCTTGTATTCCAGCCGTTTTCTTGGAGCAGGGCATTTCGACGAAAGATGGGGATAAGTTCTGGGTTGTGATATACGTGAATGGCCCGACGTATCGCGGCCAGGAGGGCGTGAGGCTCCATGGGTCGGAAGGTAAAGCCGTTGGGAGCGGGGAAGTTGGGGTGTGCATGTTCTGTTACTGTGTCAGCCAACCCACCTGTTTGACGTACGATGGGTAAGGCACCGTATCTTTGACACTCCATTTGTACCAATCCACACGGCTCGTAGGAGGAAGGCATAAGAACAAAATCTGCCAGGGTATAATGAGTGGCTGTTTGTTTTATGTCTTGTACATCTTTGGGGTTGAGTAAAAGTTGTTGTGGGTTGTCACGGGCGAGCTGTTGCAGTGATTGCCAAGCAGCTTGTAGTTCCGGTGTTGAGCCTGGAGTTCCCCATGTTACAAAGACACATCGAGCTATCTTCAGGACCTCTTCCATACAAGAGGTGAGAAGAAGGACACCCTTTTGCGTGTCCCATCTTGAGCGAAAGACAAGCACAGGTTGTGAGGATGACTTCCAACCCCATGACTTAAATAGGTTGCGCTGACAAGCTTCTTTCTCTTTCAAGAGGTGGTCCATATCCCCGATACTTCCGTCGTATCTTAGCCCTTTGAGAGACCATCGGTCTGTGTCAATACCGTTGAGAATCCCTGTCAACTGGCCTCGTTGTGCGACGGCATGGAGTACCCCTTCCAACCCAAAGCCATAGGTGCCACTGCTACGGATCTCATGAGCGTATGTGGGGCTGACTGTATTCACTCGGTCGGCCCACAACAAACCTGCTTTCAAACTGTTGGTGTAACCATAGAACTCAAACCCATCGATGTTGAACCAGTTCATGGAGAGCCCTGCATATGCAACAAGCTCGGGAAGTCCTTTGCCCTGGTTGAGTAAGTTGTGAACCGTTAACACGGTGCGAACAGAGGTGAGTGGGTGAGAGGGGTTGTTTGTTCGCATGTCCTGAATATAGACGGGAAGGAGTGCACAGTGGGCATCCTGACAGTGAATAATATCCGGTTGCCAATGACTGGCTTCGAGCCATTCAACGACAGCTTTGCAGTAGACAACCCAAGGCTCGTGGTTGGGCCACTGGTAGATCTGTTGGTTCGTTGTAACAGATGCAAAGTGTGGATGCCCTCCCAAAAGATAGACAGGCAGGTTTTTTCCTCTTGGATCAGGGAGGGGGACTGCGAGCTTGATGACATCCGTCACTGTTGAGGCTCCTAGACCTAGAGCCACGGTGATACGGCTATGCTCGACTGCTCGTGGGAGCTTTGTTTCTTGTAGAAATGCATAATGAGGTAAGGCCACTCTTACATCGTGCCCTCTGCGGAGAAGAGTCCCTGCCAACCCCCAAAGGTACTCTGCTATTCCCCCAACCATGGCAACGTTGGCTAGCTCTGGAGACATCAACAGAATTTTACTCATCAAACCCTACCTGTTTACCTATCTTCACGGAGATGTCCTCAAGTCTTTTTACCTTATCAAACATATTTCCTATCTTTGGATGCTGAAGAATACTCTTTAATTCCTCAACTCTCTTGTAAATGGGCACCTTTAAATCTTCCTTGTAGAAAAACAATGCG
>JALTMC010000251.1 GCA_027005175.1 Myxococcales bacterium | reverse complement strand
CTCTTTTATCTCATCCTGAAGGATTGAATGAACAGCGGCCTCACTCCGAGAAGGCCAACAACGCAAGTGTGTCGGTCGTTGACCCTCTCTCTTTGGCCTATATGATCTATACGTCGGGTTCAACAGGGCAACCCAAGGGTGTTCCTATCGAACATTGGACGGCAGTCAATGCTGTCCAATCTTTTGCGCAACGACCCGGACTCTCCGAAGCCGATACTACGTTTGCCGTTGCCAGTATCTCGTTTGATATGTCTGTGATGGATATTTTTCTTGCCCTCTCTGTGGGGGCAACGATGATCTTGGCATCACAGGATGTGGTGGAAGACGGCCACCGCCTGATGGCAACTCTCGCAGAATATCCTGTCACATTCTTTCAAGCGACACCTTCGGTTTTTCGGATGTTACTTGAGTTAGACTGGCAGCCTACCCAGGACATGGTGGTTGTGATGGGAGGGGAGGCCGTCTCCATGGAGCTTGCACAGGGCTTGTTGCGTCGAGGCTGCCGGGTGTGGAATGGCTATGGTACGACAGAGACTTCGATCTATTCGACAATCGCAGAAATCACTGCATCTTCTACGGAGATCTCTGTGGGTACTCCTCTTGCCAACACCTCCATTTTTGTATTGGACCAAGAGCACAATCTCGTCGCTAAGGATGAAGAAGGTGAGATCTATATTGGTGGAGTCGGTGTTTCGAAGGGGTATTGGAAAAGAGAGACTTTAACAAAGCAACGATTTCTTTCCACAGAGATCCTTCCGGCAGAGATTGGTACGGATGGTGCTTTCCTCTATCGGACAGGTGATCGAGGGTGCTGGCTTAAGTCGGGAGAGCTGTTGTGTCTTGGTCGTTTGGATGACCAGGTGAAGCTTCGTGGCTTTCGTATCGAGCTTGGAGAGATCGAAGCGTGCCTACGTCAACATGACGACATCTTTGATGCCGTTGTGACACTCTACCAACCACCCCAAGTCAAGAACTCAGCGGGCACACAAGCAGGTGATGAGATGCTTGTGGCCTATCTCACCCTGGAGTTCAACTCAACATTGCACAGGGTTGGCCGCATGGAACAGGCTGCGATCTTTCGGTCTCACTTGGAACGCTTCATTCCTGTGTATATGATACCCTCTGTGTACCAGATCCTGCCGTCATTTCCGCTCTCTACTGCTGGGAAAGTCGATCGCTCTGCCTTACCTGCCCCCGATCTTCAGGGGCTCCTTGAGCAGGAGGCGGATATATTTCCTGCGACAAAACTTCAGTCTCTTGTGTGTCAGTGGTTTGAAGAGATCCTTGGGCTGGAAGGTGTTGGTCCCGACCAAGGATTTGTTAGCCTCGGAGGCCATTCGTTATCTGCAACTCGCCTGGCTTCGTTGATACGAGAAAATATGGGACTGGAAGTGAGTGTGGCCGATGTCTTTGAAGCTGCAACCCCAAGAGCGATAGCTGACCGCATCGCAACAGCAAAACACTCGCAGACAGAGCCTCTTCCAGCATTGCAAGTCGTATCACGCGAGCAGGCTTTGCCTTTGTCCTCTGCACAACAGCGTTTGTGGTTTCTTTATCAGCTTGCTCCAGACCATCTTGATTACAATATCTCTTTGCAAATCAATCTGAATGGTCCTGTGGATCGACACCTTTTTGAGAAGGCTCTCCAACTTCTGGTGTCTCAACATGAGATCCTACGGACCACTTTTGTTCAAAAAGAGGGACAGGCGACGCAAATCATTCATCCTGTCGCGCCGATCTCCTTGTCTTTTCGTGATCTGGAAGAGGTTGACGCGGACCGTCGTAGGAAACAAATGGAGATCCTGCGTCACGATTGGTTTCGACGTCCCTTTGACCTTGAGACCGGCCCCTTGTGGAGAGCCCATTTGCTGAAATTGGACAAGGAACAGTGGGTGTTCTTGTTGTCTCTTCATCATATTATTACGGACGGGTGGAGCGACCAGATCCTATTTCGATCGTTGCTCTCTCTCTACGAACAACTGAAAGAGAGTGAAGGAGATCCCTCTTCCATTCAGGCTCCTTCGTTTCAGTATGTTGACTTTGTCATGTGGCAGAGAGAGCTGCTGAAAGGGCATCGGTTGGAGTCGCAACTCGACTACTGGAAGAGGGCTTTGGAGGGGGCTCCCTTCCAACTGGCGATGCCTCTCGATTTTCCTCGACCGAACGAACGAAGTGTCGATGCAAAAGAAGTCTCTTTTGTCTTTCCAACGTCACTGAAATCCGCGTTGTACCAGCTCACCAAAAGCACAGGAACAACGCCTTATCTTGCGATGCTTTCTGCATTTTCTGTCATGCTATCCCAAGAGACTGGACAACACGACCTGCCCTTGGGCACCTTTATCGCGAACCGAACACATCGTGATGTGGAGGGGATCTTGGGCTTCTTTGCCAACACTGTGGTGTTGCGTACCAAGCCACTTGGGTATCGTAGCTTTCGCGAATTACTACTCCAGATCCGAGCGACAGCATGGGATGCTTATACCCGGCAGGACCTTCCTTTTGAGCGTCTGGTACAAGAACTCAAGCCTCCTCGTACGGCTGACCATCAACCCTTGTTTCAAGTCTGCTTTGTGATGCAAGAACACTTGCATGACCACGCTCAAACTGCGGATATCTGCGCTCAGATGATAGAGCATCACCACGGTTCATCTCCTTACGATTTGTTTGTACAAGTGTGGCCTACCGATGACACCTACCAAGGTAGCTTCACGTATCGAACAGACCTGTATCAAACAGCGACGATCGAACGCTTGGTTCAACTCTTCCTCTCGGTATTGACCGATGTTTTGCTTGCTCCTGACAAGCCTTTGTCGAGTTGGCGTGATCCTGCGCTCTTGGAACTCGAACAAACATTACTGATGTGTCCTCGTGTGGAGGATGCGGTACTCCTTCGACGTCCTACAACAGAGGGGCGCGTGGAGACTGTAGCCTATGTTGTGGGTGCTCCGGGAGAAAAAACCGAGGTCTGGAAATCGTATCTTGCGGACTCTGTTTCTCCCTGGATGCTACCCATTCATTATGTGCCTGTTACGCAGTTGCCCTATTTGTCAAAGGTACAGCTCGATTGCGAGAGCTTGTTTTCCGTGCCTGTCTTGTCGGAGGCTCTCTCTCGCAGGTTGGAAGCTTCGTTGCTTGAACAGCAGTCTGTGTCTGATGTGCTTGTTCAAATGGAAGCCTGGAGCCCACGTATTTCGCCGTTGCATCGCTCGGTTCTCCTGCCTGAAGAACTCTCTGCTTCCTCCAAAAAACCGGCACAAGTGAGTGATGGCGAGCCTGCAAGATCTGTGGAGGGTGGTGAGGGAAAACTCTCTCTGCGAGAAGGGCCAGCGCTCGTTTTTCCGGAAGGTGCCCCTCGTACGTTACCTGAGATGTTAAGGCGAGCAGCAAAGAAAGTTCCACAGAAGGGGATTACAAATATAGGTATGGATGGAGAGGCTCGTTTCCTTTCCTATCCCGCTCTGCTTGCACAAGCGGAGTCCATCGCCGCTGGACTCTCTCAAGATGGCCTTCAAGCGGGCGACAAGGTCATCCTTCAATGTTCTGACAATGATGACTTTATCCCGGCACTGTGGGCATGTTTTCTCGGTGGGTTTGTTGTCATCCCCTTGGCGACCCCGCCTTCGTATGTGGGAACCAACGCACCCCTCGAAAAATTACTGCTTGTTTGGGATATGTTGGATTGCCCCAGGATCTTAACCACGCGAGCGACTTGTCAGGATCTACAAATCCTATCGCAAGAGCGGGGACTTCAGACCGCGATCCAAGGTCTCGCGATCGAAGACCTTCGCAACGCAGACACAAGTGATAGGGTGTGGGAACTCTCTCCAGACCCTGAGGCTGTGGTTTTGCTTCTCCTTACATCGGGAAGTACGGGGCTTCCAAAGGCTGTTACTCATCATCATCGAACCATTTGTAGCTTCCTTGAGATGTACAAACAGCCCCACGGCTTTGGACGGGAAGAGGTCTTTCTCAACTGGCTGGGGTTGGACCATGTGGCACCCTTATTTATGTGTCACCTGTCGGGGATCTACAATCTTGGCTCTGGTGTGAACGCTCCCTTCCAGCAGTTCCTTCAACGCCCTCTGGTATGTCTGGATTGGGTTGATACTTATCGAGCCACATCCACATTCTTGCCAAACTTTGCCTTTGGCCTTGTCAATGAGCAGGCTGAAGCCATCTCTCAGGGAAACTGGGACCTTTCGTGCTTTCGAGTGGTTACGAATGGTGGTGAGATGATCGTCGCTCGCACCGCTCGACGTTTTCTCTCTTTGTTGGCCCAACACGGACTCCCTGGCTCTGCGATGGTTCCGATCTGGGGTATGTCAGAGACCTCTTCTGCCACCATTACCTGGCTTGATTTCTCCCTGGACACCGTGAGTGACGACGATCCCTTTGTACCGATTGGTGATCCTGTCCCTGGATTCTCCATGCGGATTGTCGATGGGGATCTGCAACTTTTGCCCGAAGGGCAAGAGGGCCGATTGCAAGTCAAGGGTGCCTCTTGTCTCAGTGAATATTACAACCGACCGGAGGCAAATGCCGAAGCCTTTACCAACGATGGTTGGTTTGACACCGGCGACTTGGCACTCATCGACGAACGCGGTCTGACGATGACGGGCCGATTAAAAGATGTCATTATTATCGCTGGTACAAACTATTACAATCATGAAATCGAAGCCGTGGTTGAGTCTGTTTCTGGTGTGATGCGCTCTTTCGCTCTGGCTTGTGCGGTACGTCCAGCGGGCTCTGAGACGGATCAAGTTGCCATCTTTTTCAGCCCCACCCAAGAAGGGCAGCGTGAACTGGGTCCGTTGCTGCGAAATATTCGCGGTGTTGTCATGCGTCAGTGTGGTGTCATCCCTTCCTTTGTTCTTCCGGTCGAACCCACACAGATCCCCAAAACAGAGATTGGAAAGTTACAGCGCAGCAAACTGCGAAATGCCTTTGCTGAAGGCCAGTTTGACGCTCTTATCCGAGAGATAGATATCCTGACAGAGAATGAGCGAACCCTCCCCGACTGGAGCTTGCAACGTGTCTGGACCGAGCGTGACCTCCGTCTGAGTCGGGGGATGCAGGACTCACATGAACCCATTCTTTTGCTAACATCAGCAGGGTCTTGGGCTCGGGACATGGTCGCAACACTACGCCACCAGGGACAACCGGTCATTCATGCTGTCTCTGGTAAAGGCTTTCAAAAAGTCGATAACAACCACTTCTGTCTCGATATCACCGAGCCATCGCACTATGTGAAGCTCTTGAAAAAGCTGCCGCAGTCGATGTCGGTGGTGCATCTGTTGGCTTGTGATGAATGCCCTCAACCGGCGGATACATCGGACGAAATAACGAACTCTCTTGATCGTGGTGTGCATAGCCTGTTGTTTCTCGTGCAAGCGATTCATAACGTTTGGACACCTTCAGCAAAGCGACCTGTCCAGCTACTTGCAGGTACGCCTTGGACGCACTCTGTCAGCCCATCCGATCCGTTGTGCTGGCAGTGGGCCTCCATTCCAGGTTTACTTGCCTCCGTTCCTCACGAAATGCCAGGACTGCTTGTTCGTCATATGGATATGGACCCACAGTCGTTCGAGCTTCTTCCTGCGTGGCTACCTTCTGAGTTGAACGACTCCAGGAACTCCCAATCCGAGGCGGCCTATCGAAGAGGTCAACGACTGATCCCACAACTTCAACCCGTTGCGTGGAGTGAAGCAGATATCGAGCCCTTGCCTTGGAAACCTGGCAGCTTGCTGTTGGTGACAGGTGGGCTTGGTGGTATTGGAGAGGCATTGGTTCAGTGGCTTCTCTCCAACTATGGTATTCGAGCCTTGTTGGTCGGGCGAAGTCCTCTGCAAACCAACAGAGATCCGATGTCGCCTCCCGCCGTGGAAGACCGAGATGCGGTGTGGCAGCGCATTCAACAAGCTTCCAAGGTGTCTTCTTTTGCGGAGTCTGATTGCGCTTATGAAGTTGTTGATGTCGGACAACAGGGGGCCTTGGAAGATATCGTCTCAACCTATGAAACAAAGTGGGATACAAGGCTTGCCGGTGTCTTTCATCTCGCAGGAACGTTGCGAGATGTCTTGTTGTCCCGCGAGACAACAGAGGGGCTGGCTTCTGTCTTTG
>JALTMC010000250.1 GCA_027005175.1 Myxococcales bacterium | reverse complement strand
AATACCAAAGCATCTTGCGAGACCTTGGAGATTACTTCTCCAACAGCTTACACGCTCTTCTTTGGTCTTCTTTTGGTGGCAATGTTACTCCCTTTGTTGGTATCCTCTTGCTTTGTCTGACTCTGTGGTTGAGTCAGACTGTTTTTCACACCCCCCCCTTGGTGCTACTTTCGTTTCTTTATCTTTTTGTCCGATTTATTCAACAACTTAAACTGTTAAGTCTCCGCATCACTCACGCAAATGAAGCACTCCCACAGTTTTTAAAACTGCTAACACTTTTTGAAGAAGCTGGCTTATCAACCCAAGAAAAGGCTCTCTCTCATTTCAACAGCAACAGCTTATGGAGCCAAGACTTCATACGACCACTCACACAGCAAAATGACCCCAGAGACAAACTTCCTCTGTATCACAAGGCACCGACAGTGGAGTTTCAGCACGTCGATTTTACGTACCCGCACGCCACAACCCCGATCTTTCAAGATCTCTCTCTTGTAATAAAGGCGGGAACACAAGTGGGTCTGATTGGTCCTAGCGGGAGTGGAAAAAGTACCTTGTTGTCACTGCTTATAGCGATTCAACAGCCCAACAAAGGGGTTGTTCTTATCGACCAAGTTCCAGTAGAACAATTTTTGAGGAAAAACTCGATTGCAATAGGCTATGTGGGGCCGGAGCCATTTCTACGAGAAGGGACTCTTCGCCAAAACCTCTTGTATGGAGTGAGGCACAGCTGCACAGATGACGAGATCTGGAGAGTTCTGGAAGAAGTTCATCTCGCCTCAACGTTCTCTGCAATACCCGACCAGCTGGACTCCCTTCTCTCCGAGAGCCAAGAGGGCTTGTCCACCGGACAAAAACAACGATTGGCGTTGGCACGTGCTTTACTGCATCGCCCCCGCTTGCTTCTTTTGGACGAAGTCTCAGCCAATCTCGACAGCGAAACAGAAGCTGTGATTGCTCAGTCTCTCTCCTCCTTAAAAGGCGAGTGCACTGTCTTAATCATCTCGCACCGCAAAGGCATTTTACAATATGCAGACCAGGTCATTTCTGTTTCTTTCGAAACAAACATCGGATGATATAATCAAGTGAGGTGGTAGGAATCGTGCAAGAAGAGTCTATTCATTTTTCCATCGTTATTCCCACTCGTGAGCGATGTGACACACTAAAGAGTACATTGAAAACATGTGTTCAGCAAAACTATGAAAAACTGGAGATTATAGTTAGTGATAACTGCAGCCAAGATCAAACGTATGATGTTGTAAAATCCTTTGGCGATGCTCGGATTCGTTATTTTAATACAGAAAAACGGATGAGCATGTCTCACAACTGGGAGTTTGCTCTCAGGTATGTCACGGGCGACTATGTCATGTTTTTGGGCGATGATGATGCTTTGTTGCCAGACGCCTTAGAGAAATTAAATACGATACTCTCTCAAACAAAGGCGAAAGCGATAAATTGGGCTCCTGTTTTTTATGATTGGCCGAGCAGTCCGATCCTTCAGCGAAAGAATAAGCTACGAGTTCCCTTAGGACGTGGACTGACAACGAGATCTTCCAAGGAGTACCTCGATCGCGTTTTATCCTACCAAACAAGCTATATCGAGTTACCGATATTGTACGGTTTTTTTGTTCGTACAGATATCGTCAACGAGATAAAATCGAGGGCAGGAGTTTTTTTTCGTTCACGAATACCGGATGTTTATTCTGGCATAGCGATCGCATTTTCGATTGATACTTATTTGCACTCCAGTCGTCCTTATGCCCTTTATGGAACATCAGGTCATAGTACAGGATCATCTTATTTCAACTCCGGTGTCGATAAGAAGCCCAGTGAACTCTTTGATCAAGAAGAAAATATTCCTTTCCACCCGCAGCTTGAATTTTGTCCCTCCTTTCCAGTCATTGTGGCTGAAAGCTTTCTACAAGTTCAAGAAGTATTGCCTCAAGCGAAAGAAAGAAACTTTGAAATCATGGAGCTGATAGAGAGAGCTATCCGAAAAACGGCAACTCCACAGTCCAAAGGCCAGGAAGGAAAGGTACTTGAAGCCATTGAAAAAATTGCTCAAAAAAATAACGTGAATGTGCCTCTCGATGTCTTAGTGCAGCGATTTAAGCCAAGCTTATTGGATGCAACAGAACCTCGAATGCTCTTTCAAAAGGTATTTCATTCACTTACTGTCAATTGTGCAGAAAGAGGAGCGTATGATGTTTATGAAGCAGCAAGTTCTTGTGAAGAGATACTTGAACAACATGAAAGAGGGCGTTGGTTCTTGAAAGAAAGATTTCAATCAAACAAGGCTCTTACAAAGAAAATTATCTCTTATCTTTACAAAAAGATCACTCACAGCGGAACAGAAAATGGCAGGTGAAGTCACTGAGAATGTATAAAAACCCTCTTGTACCAGCTTGGTGAAAGTGTAGGAATTCTACTGTCGCCTTGAAGCTCTAGAACGCTGACCGGTTGGAGGGACCGAGTAAAAGCAGTCAGTTGCGAGTCTCACAAGGCATGACGCCGAGACATATTAGCTATTCCAAGCTGTCATAACGAAGTCAGACGACGCAAATGGCTGCTTTTACGACCGACGCCGACATTCCGCACATCGTTTTTGAAAAACTGGAATATAGATCAAAAATGCGTTCAATATCATGGTTGTAATTCGACAAAGCACACTTGTCTGAACAAACGATTATGTGAGAATTAATCTTGTCATGATGTCAGATTTAGTCGCGTATCTTTTCCCAGGAGAGCAAAAGTCCAATGATTTCGTCAATAATCCCAAAAGTCATATGTTCAGTGCGGAATGTCGGCTGACGGCAAACCGGTCAGTCTTCTAGCCCGGACGATTCACAAACATTTTACTATGGCTTGCAAGCCCCGGTGTCTGCGTCTGCCTCGCATCGACTCGGACTTTCTTGCCGCTGGCAACAAGCATCATTAATCGTCCGGGCCAGTTCCGGCAAGGGGGAGACGAGTGGACTAAAGGCAGGAGAGATACACCTGTGCAGTCTTCGAAGCGGTCTTTTGCCAGGAAAATTCAGAGACTCTTTCTTTTCCTGCCATGCGCAATCGTTGTCGTAATGCGGCATCATGTAGGACCTTCTGAATTTGCTCTCTCATTTGCTTTTCAGAATAGGGGTCAAAGTACAATGCAGCTTCTCCACCCACCTCTGGGAGCGAACTGGTTTGACTGAGTAGCGTTGGACACTCGGCAAGGAAAGCCTCTAAAACAGGGATACCGAACCCCTCATAGTAGCTGGGAAATACAAAAAATTTCGCATGGTGGTATATTGTGTAAAAAGACTTCTCTTGTACAAAGATCTGATGCATCTGAGAGGCGATACCTTTTTCGTAAAAAAGCTCGGTTTCAGCTTTGGAGAAAGCCTGTCCAGTACACACGACATGTAGTGTTTGTTCTTCTTGTAGGAGTGGTGTCATGGCTCGCAAAAAGGTATCAAAGTTTTTATAGCCACTGCGACTTCCCACGAACAACACATAGTTTTCTGGCAATTGGGGAGCCATCTCGTCATCAATCGTAGAAGTTGCAAACGTTGCAGCCAGATGAACAACTTTGATCTTCTCGGGAGGGAGGTTGTACAAACGGATGAGATCCTGCTTCGTTGATTCTGAAATAGCAATGATGTGATGGGCCTTTTTACATAGGAATTGTTTCATTCCTGTTACAAGCTTGGCATCCCAAAAATATTCGGGAAAGAGTTCATGAATCATATCGTAAACAGTGAGAACAAAAGGTTTGCGCAATGGTGCGAGAAAATAAGGGTTGTAGTAAGTGGGATGAAAGACATCAAACTGATTGCGAAGCAAAGAGTAGCAGCTTGCTGAGCGATTGACTGTTAGAGAGAGCAGCTTCCCCGCCCTCTTGAGAGCATTTGATGAAGAGTCATGAAACAAATGACTTGCCCAAGCTCCTTGGTAGTAAGCATTGTCTGACAGTGGCACATGACACTCTGCCTCAACTCCCTCCAACTCCAGGCCAGCAATCAATTCTGCTATATACCTGGAAATCCCTCCGTAGGTCTGCCAGGAAAATATCTGATCATCAAAGAGAACTTTCATATCTGCCTGTCACCCGGTAAAAAATTAGGATGAAACAAGGGAGTCTTCCCAGAATGCGTAGAGATCACGAATACTTTGCTCCAGCTCATACACAGGACACCATCCAATGTCCCTTTTGATTTTGGAATCATTTCCAATGATAATCGGATTGTCAACAGGTCGTAGTAACTCTGGTGAAACATCAATGTTGCAAGAGAGACCACAACACTCCATCATTAAGTGAAGAATTTCTTGGAGAGAGCTTCCTCTTCCACTACATACATTAAACACTTCACCAGAGTGCCCTCGTTGCAAGAGCAGATAGTAGGCTTGCACAACATCCCTCACATCCGAGAAATCCCGAATGACAGATAAATCTCCGACATGTATCGAACTGTGATCTTGCTTAATCTTTTTCATCGCCAGTTGTTTGGCAAACGAAGAAAGGACAAACTTCTCACTTTGGCCTGGGCCAAAGTGATTAAAGGATCGAGTCATCACAATATCCAGGCCATATCCGGCGACATAGACTTTGGATAGCATCTCTTGTGCGACTCTGGCAACAGCGTAAGGGCTCACGGGGTTCAGACGATGGTCCTCTCGCAGAGGAACATCATTCGCGCTTACAACACCATATTGTTCAGAAGAGCCTACTGATAGAATGCGACAAGAGATATGACATTGTCTCACACTCTCAAGTAAGTGTAAAAAGATATTGGTATTGTTTTGAAAACTCGTAATGGGCTCCTCCCAGCTATAGCGAACGCTACTGTCCGAAGCCAAATGGATGATAAAATCAGGATGATAGTCGGATATAAGCTCTTTCAGCTTGTGAAGTTGGTTGAGATCGAGACACTGGTGTGTGAAATTGACAGACTTTGCTTGGGAGAGAGTCAAAGCCTGGCGACTCACTCCAAGGATTTGAGCTGAAGGTTCGATTTGTTGGATGAGGGGAATCAAGTATCCTGCGACAAACCCAGTTGCTCCAGTAATGAGATATTTCATAACAAATCCTACTTTCAGTACTGCAAACCAAAGTGCCTAGGACACAGACAAATCAAAGGAAAGAACGTAGTCGATGGAGTCTTGACTATATATAGAAAGAAAGCACTCCGTCAAGAATCAATGTCTTCGAAGTATTCATTGGCTTTTTGTTCCACAACCTCAACGGGCATATCTGCTCACACAAGATCGAGTTCCGACAATGAGGCCATCAGGTAAATGTCAAGATCTCGTGAAGAACTCCTCAAAAACGAGGCTAATCATCTTGATGAAATCGACGCAACCCAAACAACTGCTGAATCATGAGTCCAACAAATCGTGGATTATGCTTTAAATAACGACGCCACAGGCGCTTGGGCTCCATCGCCAAGCGAAATAGCCACTCCAATCCCATACGTTGAAGAAAAACAGGAGACTGCTGGACATGACCTGCATGAAAGTCAAAAGCGGCTCCCACACCAAACAATACCGCTGGTTTTAAAGTCTGCCAGTGTTCAGCCATCCACTTTTCCTGCTTGGGCGCAGTCATCCCCACCCAAAGCACATCAGGCTTCACAGCATTGATTGCTTCAATCATCTGATTATTATCATTGTCATCAAATTCAGTCTTAAACGGTGGCGAATAAGTTCCTGCCACCCTGACATGTGGAAAATCGATTCGCATGCGTTGCACGATTTTTTCTAATGTTGCTTCAGTTGACCCCAGAAAAAAACAACTTGCGCCACCCTCTCTTTCAAGAGTCGTATTCAAGCCGATAAACACATCTGTACCGGTCACTCTCTCTCTAATGTGTCCACCAAGGATTTTCGACGCCAAAATAATACCGGCCCCATCTGGCACTGTCAGATCAGCTTCGTGAATAGCCTGGGCAAACGCTGCATCTGAATCCGCCTCCACCAGAGAGTGAGGATTCGCACAAACAAAATAACGAGCCCTATCATTATTGGCTATCCAATCGCCTATAGTTTTTAAATGCTCACCGAACAGCGCTGAGGAAACTTCATATCCAAGCACATTTTCAATCACTATCTCATTCACTTCTTATTTTCCATCTCTGTACATACCTCTGCAAAAATAT
>JALTMC010000249.1:4542-6143 GCA_027005175.1 Myxococcales bacterium | reverse complement strand
ATCTTAGCGCGTTTGGGAGTCAGTGAGATATAACGTCGCTTTCGATACAACACAAAAGAGCCTTTCCAGGTCCACATGTTCATGAAGAAAAGAGAAAAGTAGCTATACTTGTAACCGATCTTATAGTCGGTTGGGATGACCTTACCACTGCGAGCCCGTATAATTCGACTCATCATGACAAGACGTTTTTTTGTTTCGGGAGACGTTTCCTTAATCTTCGTAATCGAATCACCCTGTCCCCAAAGGATGATTGCCGCTTCTGCTGTAGGGACGCTCGCAAAAAACACCAAGGCCAACAGACCAGATCCTAGCAACCAACGACTCATAAGAACCTCCTTGTTTCAGTCATAGAACTCGCGCCACAGCTCGAACAACAACGTATGGCGAGAGCAACATTCACGTTTGTGAAGAAAGAAATACGTACCGTGTTGCAGAAGTTTCGTCAAGCCAGCCGGATGAAGCCTGCGACCTGAATGAGAAGGGATAAAGAAAAAGGGAAAGAGAAGGAAAGAGAAGGAAAGAGAAGGAAAGGGAAGGAAAGAGAAGGAAAGAGAAAAAAAGAGAAGACTCACTTCGCCGCATGATTCACGTTGTTCGTCACGAGACAACGGAAAGTTCAAGCAGAGATAAGAAAGACACAAGCCCACCCTCACAGGTAGCACACCGTACCATCGAGACGACGAAACAAGCCTGACGAAGTGCCGGAGAAACCAATCTGGCGCACCACCGGGCAGGCACGCCAGATGCGGGGGTTTGCGAGCCGTAGTAGAATATTCGTATATGGGTTAGAACGTAATTTTGAGGTCACGCAAGTAACGGATATAATCATACTTCTCTTTGGCAGAGGAGTGACAACCGATACAACCCGACTTTTTATCGGGAGCCCAGCCACTGAGAGGATTCTTGTCATTGTCCCAGATTCGCAGCGTAAACCAGCCACCATTGGGCTTGTCGTAGTCCTTGATCTTTTGCATCAAGGTTATAAAATCTTTGGGCTTCTTGCCTTCTTTATCGTCATAGCCACGCTTAACAAAAATGGAACCATCGGGAAAAGTACCCGAGAACTTACCCATCACCGCAGCCGCTTTGTCATTCATCCAAACTTGAACATAAGCACCGTGCGTACCATCTGTCGATTTTTGAATACCTTTAAACTTGGGGTGTTGCCCCCAAGTTTCATAGCCTTTTACGGCCGCTTTGAGGGCTTCAGCACGTCCCTTCTCTACTTTAAGCAGCTCTGCGGCTGCCTTTTCTGCGGCTGCCTTTTCTTTTTCTGCGTCCGTTGGACCTGAAGCACCACATCCTATCCACAGAGAACAACTCAGGAACAAACCAATCCATACCAAGATACTAAAACGTTTCATGAGCGAATATCACCTTTTGTTTGGGTTAGCGAGAAAAACCTTACATCCGTGTTACTACAAGCTGAGTATGCCACGAAATTAAGACGGTTACAAATGACAATAAAAAAGTAGTTCCATAATGGATCTCATTGTTTCTTTTGAAAGTCAAAGAGCATCAGCTTGACTTTTTTGCAACCATCTGACATCTTGCGAAGCGAAAGCGGTCTTCAGCTATTCCACGTTATCCAACAAAGAAAC
>JALTMC010000249.1:0-4532 GCA_027005175.1 Myxococcales bacterium | reverse complement strand
GATCATATCTTACAAAGGCATCAAGCAACTTTCTTCTTTGGACGTTGTGTGGATGCTCTTTCATACCGCATTTTGCCTTTTTCCAGGGCAATGTCGATCTTGAGCTGAATATGTTACAATTTTTTTTAAAATTTAGACACGATGACTTCTGTACCCACGATTAACGATACTGTAAAAAGATGGATGCCACGCGATACAAGGTTTCGGTTCTCATTATTTATGGGGCTACTGAGTATCGAGTTGCTCGCTTTTAAGCTACACAAGCTGTATCGTCTCCAACCCAACTATTCCTTGACATTGGCATTTCAAGTCATCCGCTGGGACCTGATCTTTCTGGTGTCTTTGGGCCTATTCTCGCTTCTTGTTTTAAAGCAGAATAAGTTCTTTCGATGGATGGGAGAAGGATTTCTGCTTGTCTTTGGCACCTTTGGCTTGCTCATACTGACGATGGAGCATGCTTTTTTCCTCAAGACAGGCACTGTGGGTGGGTGGTATTTATGCAAATACACCCTCACTCATTTTAACCATGTGTGGACCATCCTACATTCTGAACTCAACAAGCCTGGAAGCTTACTATTCTTCGTGCCCATAGCCTTCTACCTGATACCTCTTTTACTGGAGTGGGTCCCTGCGATCGAGCGACGGTTAATGCAACCGGAGACCCCAACGCCTTCGTGGCGGTGGGAGCGACGACTCTTTGTTAGTATCTTCATCCTTGCCCTGTCTCCACCTTGGACTCCACCCCCAAGTCACCTGTATGCCCTTGTCTACAACGCTGTCTTTCGGTTGGTGCGAGAATCGACGGAAGATATGCTGCTCCCCAAACAAGTTTCAATGTCGAGTATCCGCAAGGAAAAACTGTTGTTTGATACTCATCAGCTCCAGTTCAAAACGACACCACAGACTCACAAAAAAAATGTGGTCATGATCCTCTTGGAGTCCACTGGGAGTCGCTCCATCACCCCCTACAATTCAAAGAGAACAACAACTCCATTCCTGGCAAAGCTGGCAAAGAAGTCTCTTTTGGTGGAGAAGATGTACGCGGTCATTCCCCACACCTCGAAGGCTCTGGTGAGCATCCTATGTGGTATCTACCCCAAGATCACAATGCATGTCGCAGAGGGAGATGCTGGTGGTATCCCGGGACGGTGTTTGCCTCAACTGCTCGGCTCGTTGGGGTATCAAACAGCTTTCTTTCAAACGGCGACATTGCGATTTGAGCAACGCGCTCAAATGGCTCGAAACATGGGTTACGATTGGATTCGTGGACTGGAAGATTTTAACACCAAAGGCTTTGCCAAAGCCAACTATCTCGGTCAGGAAGATCGATTGATGTTTAAGCCCAGCCTCAAATGGCTGGATCAAACATTGGCCCAGAAGCGACCTTTTTTACTCACGTACCTGACCCTTGTCTCCCACCACACATACACCACACCGCCAGGGTTCAAGAAGAAAAAGTACACAGACAGCAATGATCCAGACTACAACAATTATCTCAACACATTGCGATATATTGACGATTTTGTAGCCGATCTCTTTCGTGAATTTCGCAAACGAGGGCTATTTAAAAACACCCTCTTTGTGCTGGTTGGCGATCATGGTGAAGCCTTTGGTGAACACCTGCGCCGACAACACGACAACGTGATCTGGGAAGAAGGTTTGCGGATTCCGATGTTGTTATACAGCCCATCCCTCTTTCCCAAAGGCAAACGAGTGACAGGGTTGCGACAACAGATAGACATCCTACCAACCATCGCTGACGCTCTCAACATCCATGTCAAGGGAGGCCGCTTGCCTGGAGCCTCCATACTCAAACCTGCAGCACCAAAGCGCACCCTATTTTTTAGTTGTTGGTATGAGCAGCAATGCATGGCTAGCCAACAACAACAGAGCAAGTCGATCTACCATTACCGTTTCAGGCCCTTGGAGTTTTACAACTTGATGCAAGATCCTTTCGAACGCAAAGGTGTCTCAGGTTGGCTCTCCAAGTACAAAGAGAAACGCCGAAAAACAGAGAATCAACTTTTGCGTTGGAAAGAACGAGTCAACTGGGTGTATGAGCAGGCTAGCCGTGAACGAATCCGTCAAGCGGTATCGCAAGAAGAACCCCAGGTGTCTTTGCTTGCTGATATCACCTTTGGACCTTATGTTCGCCTTGTTGGAGCGACACTCCAACAAAAACAACTCTACCCAGGTGGAGTGCTCGACATTACCTATGTTTTTCAAGCACTGCGCAAGATACCAAAGAGTTGGCAGTTGTTCTTTCATATTGGCTTTAAGTTACCTCCTCAAGACAGCAAGAGCAGCAAGAAGAACAAACCCACCAAAGAAGAGAAACTGAATGTAGACCACACCCCAGTGGGTGGTGCTTATCCAGTCCACCGTTGGAAAACTCATGAGTTTGTCAAAGATAACCAACATATCAAAATACCGGCCAAATATCCGCCAGGGACCCAAGTGACGGTGTACCTGGGGATGTGGTCCAAGGACAAAGGAAGAACCAAACTGCACAAAGGCTCCAGACCCATGCGCACAGATAACGATCGACGCTTAATCTTGTTTCAAGAAACACTCAAAGCACCGTGATCTATCCACAGAGAAACATGAATGAACCCCTTGACTTTTCAGAGGGAACTCATTACTCCATCATGACAACAAAGCAGCAGCCAGAGAACGGAAGGTATCAATGAGTATAGTAATAGTAGGTGGCGATGGCTATTTGGGTTGGCCATTGGCGATGAAAGTAGCACGGAAGTTTCCAACTCGTGAGATCGTCTTGGTGGACAACTTCAGTCGGCGTCGGCTGGTTCGAGAGGTTGGCAGTCATTCGTTGATTCCCAACCCTCCACTTGTTGAGCGGATTGAGGCTTTTTCGACATTGTTTGGTCTCAACAACCTCCGCTTCCAAGAGATCGACATCACCACCTCTGCGCTGGGTGATATACTTCGAGATGTGCGACCTTCTCTCATCTATCACCTTGGGCAACAAGCATCCGCAGGCTACTCTATGAGTGGATTGGAAGAGGCACTGTACACCCTCCAAAACAATGAGACAGGAAACCTTCGGTTGTTGTGGGGAATGCGGGACTACACCCCCAATGCCCACCTGATCAAACTGGGTTCCTTTGGCGAATATGCCAAAAGCACCATCCCTATCGCTGAGGGTTATTTTTATCCCGAATACAAGGGCCAACAAGCCGAGGTCGCGATGCCCTATCCACGGGCCTCAGACGACATCTATCACATCACCAAGATCAACGACAGCAACTTCCTCGCGATGGCCTGCAAAAAATGGGGGCTCCACATCACCGAGATCATGCAAAGCACAGTGGTTGGGACAACCACTCGTGAACTTGAAAACCACCCTGAGCTAGCCACTCGATTTAACTACGACTCTTTCTTTGGCACCGTACTCAATCGGTTCTTGGTTCAGGTTTTGGCAGGCAAGCCTTTAACAGTATATGGCAGCGGACACCAACGTACAGGACTGATGAGTTTGGAAGACTCCCTCGACTCCCTCGTCTCTATGGCCGAACAGCCACCTGCCGCATGCGAGCACCGGGTGATCAATCACGTCACAGAGCGTCGCTACTCCATTAATGAGCTGGCCACTCGTGTACAGCAAGTGACCCAAACTATGGGATACCACGTCGAGATCCAACGAGGTGTCTATGACCCGCGCGAAGAGCGACCTCTGGCCAAGTTAGCCTATACTATCGAATCAGCCTATGTTGATGAGCACATCGAGAAAACTCCGTTGGAAGAGGTGATCCGAGTATCGATGAACCAGCTCGCCCCTCATCGCTCCTCCATACGCCCCTCCTTGTTCCCTCCCCTGGTACAATGGAAAGCCTCTTCCCCCCCAAAGCAACAAGAAGCTCTTTCGCAAGAACAAGATATCGTATTGCGTTGAGATAAAGATGAACCGACAACACACTCCAGAAATGGGGCACTTTGCAGAGTCAGACTGGGAGCAACTTCAGCGTACCTATTTTCCCTTGTCGCGCTACAACCTCAATCCTGGAACATTGGGAACACCGTCACGCACAATCCACAACACTGTTCAGGAACAGATTCACGGGGTAAAAGGCTATCCTTTGGGCTTGTACCAAGCAGGTCGAGAAGCGCTGAAACAGTCTCGCGCTCTGGCACACAAGATCTGGCCAACCACCACACATGACCTCGCGATTGGGCCACCCATGACAACCGCCGCCAATGTGTGGACCCACGCCTTCTCCTCCCATTGGCATTCCAAAAGCTCCATCAAAGTCTTATCAACACACCACGAGCATTATGGCTGCCTCTCCAGTTTTGCCAATCACCCACGCTATGAGATTGCTTATCTCACAGAAGCAGAGATCCAATCCGAAGCAGCGTTCTGCAAGCGCGTCCAACAGGAAGCCCCCGATCTCGCGATCTTTTCCCATATCACCTACAACTGTGGTGATGTCTTCCCTGTGGGAGCTTGGGATGCGATCTTACAAACGCACCAACCCAACTGTGTCATCGTACTTGATATAGCCCACTCCATC
>JALTMC010000248.1:5002-6151 GCA_027005175.1 Myxococcales bacterium | reverse complement strand
ATCTCAAAGAACGTATCGATGCTCAGGTCATTATCGAAAAAATTGGCAACGGACGCTCCACCATTCGTGTCTCCGCGCCCACAATCCAATCCATGGAACAACCCGGTTGAATGGACAAGATCCACGAATGGCACGAATGGGACACGAATGGAGAACAAGAAAGGCTACAGTATCAGGAGCTTATAAACATCCCCCAACCATCCTCGATGACTCCTAAAAAACGAGATACACGACCTTTTTTTGAGGTTCGCGTAAGATACCGAGCTGCAATCAAAATCTGGAACAGTGCATCCAGGTAGTGTCAAAGTCGGGTAGAGATCGTCATCATCATCGGATAGAGGGAGGTGGTTGACAGATTCGATCCGTTCGTTAGAGATCGTCATCATCATCGGATAGAGGGAGGTGGTTGACAGATTCGATCCGTTCGCTAGAGATCGTCATCATCATCGTCATCATTCTCTTTGAAGTCTCTCTCTTGATCATTGTCTATCCTTGGCTTTTTCTTTGGGGGAGAAGCTTTTTGAGGGGAAGCTTTTTGGGGAGAAGCTTTTTGGGGAGAAGCTTTTTGAGGGGAAGTTTTTTGGGCTGTGGGTGTATGACTTTTGATATCGGGAGTTTTTCCTTTGAAGTCGGGGGAGAGTTGGTCGCCTTTGCCCATATCTTTCATGCGGGCTAGCAGCACGCGGTACATGAGTTCAACTTCTTCGACAGAGACAAAGCCTCTGCGTGAGGTGATACCGTCAGCAGTTTGTAGCCTGTGCCAATCAAGTACCTTAATTTTCTTTTTGTTTTTCTCCTTGGTTTTACTTTCGGTGTTGCCGTATCCGGTGTAGAGCAACAAAGCAGAGCGTGGTCTCCCGTCAGCAATGGTATCAAAGGCCAGGATACGGAAACCATTAACTTCCGAACGAACGACGATTTTTTGTTTCACCAGTTGTTGGCGGAACTTTCGGGTGAGTCGAATGCTTGTAGCCAGGGCTAGGCGAGTTTGTTTGAGCCGATATTCTACGGGATCTTGGCCATCGTTCGTGACGCGAACAGAGAATTGATGAGGCTTGTAATGTGCGGACAGAAACTTTTTCATAAAGGGATTAAATTTCTTTTGAAATAGCTTGCTTTTGGTCAGTCGTAATTTGAGTCGGGCATAGT
>JALTMC010000248.1:0-4992 GCA_027005175.1 Myxococcales bacterium | reverse complement strand
TCGGTGGCGGATAAGAAAGGAAATGCAAACACGCCGACGAGGGCAAAAGCAACCATCCATCGGCCTTTTTTGACGTCGCCTGCCAGTTCAACATAAGTCAGGATGCGAATGATGGGTATCACAAGCATCAGCACAACCATCGCCCCAACAATCATCGTTACGAGTTTGGTTTGTAGGAGATCTCCGACGGTGAGTTCGGGCTTGTATAGTTCAAAATACTCCATACCCCAACCTGCAAACTGAAGAATCACAAAGATCATTCCAAAGGCCAGGAGGCTATTGAATAGCTTCCATTCTTTGCGAACTTCTGCGCTGAAGGGGACAAGAAAGACGGAAAATATGGAGCGTAGGATGCCAACGGGAGGGCGACTTGCGTAGTAGCGACGCAATAGGGCAAAGCCATTGACGATAGTCATCATTCGACTGCGAATGCCTGGAATCATCCAGAGTGGGAACTCGTTGTCTGCGACTCGTCCTGCGATTATTTTGTTGAAGACAACAACAAAGTAGAGCAGGAATATGATGAAGGCGAAGGTTGTGTCACCAAAGAAGTCAAAGTACAAGTAGGGTGTAAGAACCATAAACAGAACAAAGAAGGTGTACTTTGTCCATCGCCATAAAAAGAATGCGGAGCTGAGGGGGTTTAAGGATGGGTCTTGTACGATGTCTGCTTCATCAACGAGAACATCCTCAGGAGCGATTGCCTTGTTGCGTTGTGTGTTGGCTTTGGCCACAATGCGTGGCATGAAGATCAGGTCGATTAATATCCCAATTCCAAAGCCACCCAAGGAGCACATATACATCAAGCCCATCAGGACATTACCCAGATAGAATCGGTGGATTCCTAGCCATCCAAAGCATACTGTTAAGAGGTAGCTGACAAGGAGTGACTTGGGCTTTTGGGATGTTTCTGGTGGCTTCGGACTGCCTGGATTTGCTTCTTCTATGTTGTCCTGTTGGGAGTAGGGGCTCATCTGACTCATTGTTTGGCTCTCCTCTTTGCGTAAGGTGCTCTGTGTTCGAGGTTCTTGCGTTCTGGGTTTTTGCGTTTTATGTAGAATGTAGGAATGGTAACTTCATCACTTGAACAGACATTTCAGAAAAACACCCAGCAGCTCGAAGGCTGTCGATGGAAATGTTTAAGCTGTTTGGTCACCCTTTCTGCTACATTTTGAGTGCTTGTTTTTTACGTGGGATCTTGATGAAAGTCGAACAATTCATGGAGCCAGGATGTGAGGGCTTCTCCGAGTTCGATAGCATGTGTTTTTTGGATGTTGTGGCCCCCTTTGGGAAAGACAAGGCGTGGGCCTTTGGGACAGAGCTTTTCGTGTTCTTGAAAGACTTCTTTTTCGATGAATCGGTCATCCTCTGCCCAGCTCAAAAATGTGGGAGCAGTGAGGAGTTTTTGAGTTTCTCGGATCTGTGTAAAGCGTATTGTGCCGATGATATGTATGGTATGGACCAGTGCTGAGTCTGGTATCGAGTCGGGAAAGCCGATGCGTTGGTAAGCTTGTCGTAGCTTTCGCTTGAGTAGCCATGTGGTACCGGGGATTCGAAAAAATCGAGAGAGCCATCGAGGGGAGGGGCTTCGTCGCAGCATATGGTGAGGTCGCAGCCCAACGGAGGCGAGCAGGGCGAGTCCAAGGACGCGATGTGGGTATCGAGCGGCGATCTCTGTCGCAACAGGTCCACCCATGGAGTGACCAAGAACCACACATTTTTCTATGTTAAGAGCGTCGAGAAGTTCGACAACAAAAGAAGCGCGATGGGCGATTGTTACACCCGGCCCACATGATTTCTGTGTCTCTCCAAAGCCGGGCATATTCACACGGATCAATCGGATATGAGGAGGGATGCTCGCTCCCAACCAGCGGTAATCTCGAACGGATCCAGGCAATCCGTGAATCGCTATAAGGGGAGGACCCTCTCCAACATCTGTATAGCTGGCTTCCCCACGGGAAAGCTGGATCTTTTGTAAGACTGGATCATGTGGTTTTTCTGGTGTCATAGCTCTTCTTTTTTGTCGCTTTTTGTGGCGTAATGTGAATCTGGTGTCATCGCTCTTCTTTTTTTGTCGCTTTTTGTGGCGTGATGTGAAGGACAAGATCTCTTTAGAGTTCCCAACGTTTCTTGTGGGCGATGAGGGCTCCGAACAACAGAGACAGCCAGACAAAGAGGGAGATCCAGCGGGTACGAAGCATCAGTTTGGAGGGGCGAACAACAGCTTTGATGATGCCTTTGCCTGGTGGAACGACAAAGCGTAGGAAGCCGCGGCCGACACAGCTCGTTTCCAGTGACGTACCATTGGCAGTAATAGACCACAGGGGGAAGTAGGTACTCCGTAGAAGAACAACGCCTCCTTGAGCCGTTTGGTAATGGGCTTCACGTTGTGCATAGCGGAGCTTTATGTGGGTGAGATGAACACCTCGACCAGCTTGGAAGGTTGTGGCTGGCGTAATCACCTCAGAGCCCCCTCGTTTGACACAGCGAGGCGCGGAAACATCGTTATATCCAAAAGAGACATCGCGTTTCTTGCGTATAGCTTCAGGAGTTTCGAGGTGTGGGCGGCTTTCACGTGGGGTGACATAGCCAAAGTGAATGGCACTTAGGAGCGGGAGCACCACAACAAGGATGCCGATAAATACATGGTTGGGATACCATCGCAAGTGAGAGAATAAGTAGGTGGACAGGCCCGCACAGAAGATGGAAGAGAGTACGAGCAGTCGCCAGGGAAACTGCAAGTAGCGCAGGTAAGGGGCCTTCATCCAGATCGGTTGAGAGGGGACGGAGAGAAAGAAGAGACAGAGGGCAAGAGCGATCGTGAGGGTTATCATAAAGCGTCGTGTGCGCTTGTCGGCGGTTGAGCGAAAAAAGAAGAGGAACAAGCCCAGGACTGCGGACAACGTCCAGACAGCGGTTAGAAAGCGGCGTGGAGCTGTATTGCTGAGGGTGGTGAAGCCGATGCGGAAGAGTTCTCCAATGTGTAGGAAGTGACCACGCACATCGCCATGTCCATTCAGGTGGACTTGGGTATCGATCCAATTGCTGTGACCGATGGAGGGAACCCAGAAGAAGGCGGCTGCTGCCATTCCCAAGATGGGTACGCCAAGTCCAACGAAGGCCCGACGCCATCGTTCGTAGCGCCAGCCACCAAACGCGGTATAGGCCATCAATGCCGGTGCAAGGAAGACGACGCTGAGGTTATGGGCCAGCACAACGAGGCCAAAGAACCCACTTGCGATGGCTAGGAGAGCTGTTCGACCCGTTCGCAGATAGCGTTCGATGAGCCACAGGGTGATTGTAAAGAATGACATCGCCATTACTTCGGCCAATGCCCCACGAGACAGGATATTGCGTACGACGTAGTCCGTGCCAACAAAAGACAGCGTTGCTAGAAATGCGACATGAGGTGGCGCGAGCTCCCTGAGCCAAAAGAGTATTCCAAATGTGCCGAGTAAAGCCAAAAAGAGGGCCAAGAGATGAATTGCCAAGGAGCTATTTCCAGTCACTGCTATCAATGCCGCACCGGCCATTTGTACCAGGGGGGCGGCGTAAAGGAAGAAGGGACGACCAAGTCCTCCGATCGCATTCTCCGACCAAATCGGTAGGAGGTTTGGGCTGTGTTTGAGTGCTTCAAGGTACTCAACACTGCGCCGTTGGTGGAAGAAGAGATCATGACCTTCAATCAGCTTTGTGGACAGCAGTGGCGAGTAGATGAGCACAACCACAACTGTCAATACAATGCTGTGTACAAGCAGGTGATTGAGATAGGATCGGTCCTTCATAAAAAAGCGTCTGCCATGAGAAGCAATCATGTCAAGGAGGTTGTTTCTTCTATCATGAGGGGATGGTTGCTGGCTCACGAACGGCTCCTTGGTGTCGATCGAGATTTGTAACCTGTTGTAGAGTGTACAAAGGGAATAGAACAGAAGTGGAAAACAGATTATTTAATTTGAATGGGGTTGCTGTAGATCCAGGGATAGCTTTTGATATAGCTAGAAGTTTTGGGAGTGATGATATGTTTGAGGTGTTTGGGGGTGATCCAGACTTCCGCGCGATACACTCCAGAGGCCGGATTGTCGAGAGTGACTGTGTTGATCCCTCGCTTTACTTCTTTGGCTCCATCCATCGTGATATGAATCAGTCGAATGTCACTGTCGACCTTCTCTTCTCCATTGCGATAAGGGTGCTTGGCTTCGACCTTGATGAACTTTAAGGTGGCTGAGGTTGTCGCCCCCATCTCCACGCGCTTTCCGTCTGTCGTCTCTCCGTAGAAGTCGAAGGTGTCGGGAGTTCCAAGAGCTTCAAATACGACAGTGCTACGGCCTGAAAACAAGGCTTCACGATAGGCTTTTAAGGTCTTCTCTTTGACATACAAGTGGTTTGAAAACCATCGCATCATGCGTCTGTAGCTGTCGGGGCGATCTCCATCACTGAGAAGTGTTTTTATCACATTTTCATGGGCATCTGTTCCCCCGTAACCGTAGATCATCTTTTGACTCAGCAGGCTATTCCATTTCTCGATCACTACCTTCTGAGGTTCATGAAATGCCAAAAACACCAGATCTGGATGCGGAAGAAGTTTTCGATCATCCAGATTGAGATAGGAGAAGAAAGCTTCCACAGCAGCTCCTTGTGGAAGGTTCAGGTACTTCTTGCGAATTCTCGGATCAAGGATGGCATGCAAGTTAAAGATCTCCATGCCATGAATGTTGTGACTCTTCATGTACTCCAGATCATTTTGTTCCGCATGATTGACGATGACAGCGGCGCCTGCTTCTTGGAACCGCTTGATCGTATCAGCTGAAGTGTCACCATATAGGCTCGACAGACTCTGGCCTTTCTTGGGCGTGGGATGACGTTGTAACCCGACGGGCATCAGCGCATTTTCTGCACCAGGAAACACGGTGACAGTATGTCCATTCGAGCACTTGATCCGGTTGGCGATCGTCTTGCCATCTTGTAGCCTTTCGTCACCCTCCTGATAGAGCA
>JALTMC010000247.1 GCA_027005175.1 Myxococcales bacterium | reverse complement strand
CCAAATGACCTTACCCAAGAATTGATGTAGCATCTTGATGACCATAGGAGCACGCCATACGACCGGACCATCATCACCCATCAGCAAGCCCATGGAAACAAAGCGCACACCGTATTTTTCGACAGGGTGAAGCATGTCATCCTCTACCTGGAGTTGACCGACTTCGGTGGCTCCAAACATTCCCGGCTGGCTGGCACCGTAGATGTCGGCATCCAACAGTCCTACTTTGGCTCCTGTGAATTGCAATGCAACAGCGAGGTTCGCAGACAGGGTGGACTTTCCGACCCCTCCTTTACCACTGGCGATGGCGATGATGTGTTTTACTCCATCCAGCGCAGGCAAGCCGGGACGACGTGAAGGTCGCTGGACTCCTTTTGCTTCTGCGGCTTCATTCGCTTCTTTCGGCTGTTCTTTGTTACGATTCCAGAATGCCATGTCTATCTTCCTTTTCCAGGGGGTTGCCTCTCATTTTATTGCTACTTCAAGGGCAACAACAAAACACCGTGTTCTCATTCCCAAAAGGGGATGCTGCAAGTCTGAGGGCAATAGCAGAGAGTGCTGCGAATGGCAAGAGGGAACAGGTTGAAATTCAACCAGGTTGAATTTTGTGGATGTGGTAAGCCAGAGTGTCGAGGGCGAATTGGCAACGATGCGGACCTTCCCGATGAGAGGAAGGAAAAGCACCAGGGATGCATCCCAGACTATTTAATATCTCCCAAGGAGCGGGAGGGACAGCCGAGATAATAGTGGTGAGGCAACAACATCTCATGTTTCATCACCACACTCTGTGGTCCTACGTGTGCGCCTTCTTGGAGGTCTGCACCGTACATCAAAATAGAGCTTGTTCCTGCGGTACTACCGGCACGAATGTGGACATGGTCCATTTTGAGGACACGATCTTCAAAACTGTGTGCTTGAAAGGCACAAGCTACAGTTGCATGGTCTTCAAAGAACAGCATGTCCGGGTCGACGACCTGGGAAAATCCACCACCCAGGACGACCCGGCGACCAACATGAACTCCCATGGCACGCAGCCACCAGGCCAGCCATAGCGAGCCTTCCAGAGGTGCGAGAGTCCTGCGAGCATAAGCTCCCCATGCCACATACAAGAAATCCCATCGACTGCACCAACAAGACCAAAGCGGGTGTTGCCCAGGCTTTGTCTTGCCCAGCAGCACCCACTTCATGACAAAGATCGTAAAGCAAAGTAAAAACATCGCAGTCAACGTATAGAGAGGCACAATCAGGCCGAAAAAGATGGTCGTTGAGCTGCTCCACCAATAGGGCAATGTTTTAAACCAAAAGAGGAGCAGGAGAAAAGGAAAGATTCCCAAAAAGAATCGCGAGAACTCCCAGTAGAAGCGGCTGAACCATCGAATCCAGGAAGGTTTGTGTGTGAGGCTGATATCACAATCGATCACTTCACGGCGAGGTAAAGCAAAGGCGGGGTGCCCAAACCATGATGTTCCAGACTTGACTTGTTGCTCTTTTCCTACGGTTGCGATGCCCAAAAGGATGTCGGGCGGTAGTTGGTTTCCTGCGGGAATCACCGCATGATTTCCTAAAAAGGTGCCTGGGCCAAAGGACGTGTGTTTGCATACAAAGGTGTTTTGGTGAAAGCGGGGAGTTCCCAGGTAGATGCCGTCTGCGAAGAAACTCTGTTCTCCGATGGAGACAAGCTCGGGTGTGACCTCCATGATACTGCTGATCTCGCAGTTGGGTCCAATCGTCATGCCCGACATTCGCAGCCAGGTGGGCCAAAACATCGTACCACTGAGGGTGTTTCCCGCTCCTTCCAGCAGTTGGCTTTTCAACCACCACACAATATGTGTTTTTCCCCAACGAGGGTATGTTCCTGGTTTGATTGTTCCAAGCCATCGTAAACATAGGGCCTGGATTGGTAACCAAAGCATCAATCCGATGACCAGGATACTGAGCAGCAAGCCTATGATGAAGGTGCCATATTGGTAGGGAGAGAAGAGCCACCTCAGCGCCATCTCAACGGTGAGTTGCCAGTATACAATCATCCCTATCGCCAGCAGAAGCCCTGGCAAAGCAAACACCCAGCCCAAGAGAGAGCGGGAGAGGATGAGAGCCACTCCGTGACGTTGCGGTGTCCAGGAGGGTTCGGAAAGCAAAGGGGTTTCCGCATCAGGAGATTGGCCGATCTTGCAGGCGGGTACACCGTCCCACATCTCACCCGAAGGTAGGGTTGAAAATGACGGAAGCATGGAGAGATTTGTGAGAAAACCTCCTTCTTGTACCTCTGTGAAGGGGGACAGCCCTGCTCGTGTTTCCAGGGTTGCGTTATCCCCTACGGTGATGGGGCCAGCAACGAGGTGTCCTTCTTGTAGGTCTACAAGCCGCAAGGCTGCGTCTCTACCGAGAGAGACATGATCTCCCAAAGTGAGGAGATCCCATCCGCTTGTGATATTGACACCGTTGTGAATGTGGACATTTTTTCCGATCTTGGCTCCAAGTAGTCGCAACAAAGTACACTTGAAGATCGTACCACCGAGCAGTCCCCAAGGAATCCCTCCAACCAACTGCTGGACGAGCCAGTTGCGCCAGTAAAATTTTCCCCAAACGGGGTAACGACCGGGTTGATACGTGCCAATAAGTAACTTTTTAGCAGCCACAGCGAGACCGACAGAGATGGGAAGGTAGAGAACAAAGAGCGTCAAGCCAATCAAAGGCGACAACAAGAGGAAGGGCACCAGACCGAGAAGTCGAAGCAACCATGGAAAGATTTTAAAACCCACAAAGTAGCCAACATTGGACCCTACAAACAACACAGTCAAGATCCAGAGAAGTTGTAGGGTTGAGACCCAAAGAGGTCTCGCTGTGTCACTGACCGTGAGTGCCTGTAGGCGAGAATGAAGCAGGTTTGCGTTGTGATGTGGTGCGGGGGTTCTCTCTGCTTGTGCGAGCTTTTTTGCCAACCCTGTCACTGTGGGAGCTTCGTACAAATCGCGAACGGTTAAGGCGGATGTCTCTGGGCTCTTGCGTAGTTGAGAGATGACTTGTGCTGCCAGGACAGAGTTGCCTCCCAAAGCGAAGAAATCGTCATGCGTTGAGATCGGCTCGGTATAGCCTAATCGTCTCGAGATGATCTCTACGAGAATCTCTTCTTTTGGATCGTTGGCAGCGACCCACTCGCCTTCACGGACTAGGGCAAAAGAGATCGTGGGTAGAGCTTTTCTGTCAAGCTTGCCGCTGGTTGGGCTCATCGGGAGTTCGTCGATAGGGGCGATATGTGCCGGAACCATATAGTCTGGCAATTGTTGGCGGAGATAGCCTTGTATCTCTGTCACATCAGGAGACGCTCCTTTTGTGGGAACAAAGAAGGCGACCAGTTGTTGTGTGGCCCCTTCTCCTTGTACTTTACAAGCGGCGTCTTGTATGCCATCCCAGGAGCAAATATGTGACTCGATCGATTCCAACTCCACCCGGTAACCGCGAATCTTTACCTGAGAGTCGATACGGCCAAGATAGCTTAAATCGCCAGATTCCAGGCGTTGAACCAGGTCTCCTGTGCGATAGATCCGTCCCCATTGCTTGTGCTCTACAAACTTTTCCTGGGTTAACATGGGGCGATTGAGATAGCCGCGTGCGACTCCGATACCGTTGATACACAATTCACCAGGGGCTCCAGGGGGAACTTTTTGCAACTCCTGATCCAGGACCAAGGCAGTGTGCCCAACAACGGGCTTGCCGATGGTGACAGGCTTTCCCACTTCGACTTTGCCACGTACAACAGTGACGGTACATTCCGTGGGTCCATAGCCATTTTCCATCCAGCGACCGGCAGCCCAGCGGTCAGCAAGTTCGGAGGAGAGGGCCTCTCCTCCAACATAGAGAAGCTTGAGGGCCGGTAGAGCTTGCTGTGGATTGTCACATAGGGTTGTGCGCAACAATGTCGGTGGAGGGCAAAACACAGAGATACGTTCTTGTTGTAACCATGGAATCAAGTCAGGACCTAGGCGTACAACTTCGTCATTGAGAACAACAAGAGTGGCACCCACTGCAAAGGCCAAGTAGATCTCTTCGATGGAGGAGTCGTACACTGCCGAGGAACTTTGTGCCACTCGATCCTCTGGAGTTAATGAAAAGTAGGCTTGATCGGATTGTACCAGGTTGACAATACTTCGATGCTCAATCATCACTCCCTTAGGTTTTCCGGTTGTTCCCGACGTATAGATCACATAAGCCAACCCAGAGGAAGGAATCGCTTGTGGTAACTTGTTCGTCTTTGCTGTGTCATTTGTGTTGGTTGTGTCAGGCATGTCTGACATCACATTCCAAACATGTCTCTTGGTTGAGCTATTTGTTGTCGCTTGTTCGAAAATGGGTTGGTACTCAACATCTGTGAGTATCTGTGATACCTGGGCATCTTCCAGGATAAACTGAATGCGTTCTTGAGGAAAGGATGGATCGATACACGTATAAGCTCCACCAGCCTTCAACACCGCGAGCTGGGCTAGATAGAGATGGTGAGAGGAGCGGGGGAGTCCTATCGCAACGATCGCTTCGGGGTCGAGCTGAGGAGCGAGCTGAGAAGCCCAGATGTCCGACATCTCCTCCATCTCTCGATACGTGAACTGCTGACGTTCAGGGCAAGTCTCGGAGGGAGGGATCTCCACAGCGATTTGCTCGGGGTATATTTGGGCGGTTTGAGAAAAGATCTGATGCAAAAGAGTGGTAGACAAGAGGACACCATCATGAGGGATATAGGTTTGCTATAGGTCGTTGGCGGTATGTTTCGTGTCCACAGGGTAGCAGGAGAGAGGGGGCCTCGTCAAACGTAAACAGGGGTGTCACGTTCGTACTTTTTTTGTGGCTACTCGGCAGGAAATGGCAACACCTCCTGTATTGTGGGGGCGTTGCGTAGGAGCATGATGAGGCGGTCCAGTCCGAAGGCGATACCAGCGGTGGGCGGCATGCCCCAAGCAAGGGCATTGAGGAGACCTTCGTCAAGACTTCCTTGGAAGGGAGCGAGGTTGACCTCTCGGAGCGCAACTTCATCTTCCCATCGTTGTTTTTGTTCGGATGCATCGGTGAGTTCACTGTAGCCGTTGGCCAACTCAACTCCTGCGATATAGAGTTCGACACGTTCTGCGAGGTAAGGGGCTTCGGGTTTGGCGCGTGAGAGTGCGGCCATTTGGATGGGGTAGTCGGTAAGAAAGACAGGGCGCTGAAGACCCAGTTGTGGGTCCACATAGGTGAGGAAGATCTTAAAGAAGAGGTCATCCCACTGATCGTCGGGGTTGACGCTCAGGTTGAGGTCGCGGCAGGCATCTTGTAGGGATTCAAGGGAGATGGAGGGGGGGAGCGTGCAGTTGGCGTAGCGTTGGATGGACTCATGCACTGTCAGCCTTTCCCAAGGCTGTTCCAGATCAACAGTATGTCTCTGGTATGTCAGGGTGGAGTGTGGATAAACGGCGCGAACCATCTGCTCCGTATACTCCATCAGGGTGTGATAATCTGCTTGTGTGATATACCACTCAAGACCCGTAAACTCAGGGTTGTGCGTGGGGGTAATCTCACCGTTGCGAAAGAACTTACAGATCTGGAAAATTCGGGAGTAGCCTGCGGCCACAAGCCGTTTCATGGCAAACTCAGGCGAGGTTTGCAGGTACAATCTTTGGTGTTTGCCCTGTAGGTCTCGATATTCGGTCTGGAAAGAGTCGAGATGGGGCGATGGATCGGCCGACGGTATCAGAATAGGGGTCTCAACCTCCAAAAAGTCGCGATCCAAAAAGAAACGTCTGATCTGTTGTAGCAGTCTGCTGCGATATGCCATCAAATCATGCTCTTTTTTCGGCTGACAATGGATGTTGGGCACAGGGGGTTTAGGATTCATCTTTCTTTGGTTCCGACTTTCGTGTTGTTGTGTGTCAAATCGTATTTGACAAACTGGGGTCTACAAGATAACTTGCCCTTCCTTCTATAAATGTAGAAGTTTGGAAGCAAGGGGAGTCTCTCTTTCTGGGTGCCTCTTTGAGGGTTTTGTTCTTTGCGGTACTGGGGTTATTAAATTTTATGAAATCTGAGCGTGTGACTGATCTGAAGGCAAGTTTGTGTTTGCCACACACGTCTTTTTCGATGCGAGCCAACTTACCTGCTTTGGAACGCAAGCTTCTTGGGCACTGGGAGTCCATGGAGTTGTACTCGAC
>JALTMC010000246.1 GCA_027005175.1 Myxococcales bacterium | reverse complement strand
CCTCTGGCATAAGCAACAGCTTTTGCGATCTGTTCCTTTTGTTCTGGGGCAGAGGCGTGTTTGATACGGAGCTGGACAGTTTTGACTCCGAGAGGGAGCAAACGCGGGAGCCAACTTATATCGTCGATCAGCGGGTAAAATCCGTAGACACCATCTGTTCTCAATGTCTACTCCGCTTCATGCCAAAATGGAGTGCCCAATGTTGGTGTGCTGGGGACTGCCATATCGAGTTCGGGGATCGTGCCTGCACGATGTGCCAGCCGACCTGCTTCGACGGCCCTTCGGAAAGAAAGACCCATGGTTACGGGGTCTTGGGCTTTGGCCACCGCCGTGTTTACCAGGACCCCATCAAATCCAAGCTCCATCGCTTGCACTGCATGCGATGGTTTTCCAATCCCTGCATCCACGAGTAAGGATAGACTGGGAAAGCGGGCTCGGAGTGTTTTGAGGGCGTATGGATTATTGAGTCCTTGGCCAGAGCCAATGGGTGAACCCCAGGGCATCAGGATCTTACAACCTGCCTGAACCAAACGTTCGGCAACCACGAGATCTTCAGTGGTATAGGGGAAGACCTCGAAGCCATCGTTGCAGAGTATCTCTGCCGCTTCCACCAGCGCAAAGGGGTTGGGTTGGAGGGTGTAGTCATCCCCAATTACTTCGAGTTTGATCCAGTTGGTGTCAAAGACCTCCCTCGCCATCTTCGCGATCGTTACGGCCTCTTTTACCGTTTTGCAGCCAGCGGTGTTGGGTAGCACATGGACACCCAACTTCTTTATCATTTCCCAGAAGCTTGTGCCTGAAGTCGAGGTTGACGACTCTCTGCGCAGAGACACTGTGACAACTTCGGCTCCAGAAGCATCGACGGATCGCGCCAAGTGGTCAGGGGATGGGTATCTTGCTGTTCCTAAAAAGAGCCGTGAATGTAGCTCTTGTCCACCGATATGCCAGACATCTTTTTTCATCAGAAAAAAACCTCTTATGTTGTGGGCGTGGAAACCCCCTCCCGATCGCGGACCCGGAAGAATCTACAGCGAGAGCGATGCGCGACTGTGCAGGCAGCCCCGTAGGGGGGAAGCCGCAGACTGAATCAAGCGGATTTTTAGCCTCCTCGAATGGGAGACAGTATTTCGAGCCGATCACCGTCTTGAATCGGGGTGTCTGCGTAGACCGACCGGGGCACAAAGTCTTCATTCAATGCCACCGCGAAATGTGTACCTTCGTATTCCAACTCATCGAGGGCTTGTTGGATCGTAAGCGCTCTTTCCAGTTGTTTCTCTTTACCATTCAATTGGATCTTCAAGGTATGCCCTTTCCCATACTTTTCCAAGGGGCCATTGTTTTGGACACCAGACCTGCTCGGCGCGAAGCCATTGGCTCTCTTTCCAATACTTTTCCAAGGGGGCCATTGTTTTGGATTCTTCCTACGGGCTTCTTACAGCGTTTGATTGAAAATAAGCTATGATCTTGGATATTGCTATGAAAATAAATCGGATGTGCCCATGCGTAGCCTCCTTTGGTGTGTAAGTTTGAGATGATAAATGTACTGAAAACTGGGTTCGAACCATGGATTGACACAGGTTCAGAATGGGGGTAAAACCCCTATTCTGAGGAAGAAAAAACCGACGGAAGTCGGCTCAATCATTTCGTTTGCCCTGAAGGGCAAGTTGTTCGGAGTGCGCTTTAGCGTACTTATTACCCTCAGAGTGGGACTTTAGTCCCACGGATATACAGGGGATCTCTCTATGTCCATTTCTTTTACAGGTTGTCAGGTTCCCGTTCTAAAGAGAGATTGCCAGCTTTGTTCCTTGTGCGATGGCGCGCTTGGCGTCAAGCTCAGCGGCCACATCAGCTCCTCCTATTTTATGTACGGAAATACCGGCATCTTTCAGGGGTTGTGAGAGTTCTGTGCGAGGCATCTGGCCTGCGCAAATGATCACGTTATCGACGGCAAGGACCTGTGATCTTCCTTTGACTGTAAGATGAAGCCCTTGGTCATCAATGAGAGTGTACTGGCATTCGCTGAGCATGGTGACATTTTTTTTACGCAAGCTGGTGCGATGGACCCAGCCCGTTGTCTTTCCCAAGCCTGCACCAAGTTTGCCTTGTGACCGCTGACAGAGCGTGACTTTACGAGCGGGTGGCTCACTGTGCTCTTCGGCGTTCACTCCGCCTGGACTTTCGTGCTTCATATCCACTCCCCATTCCGCCATATAGCTCTCGATATTAAGGGAAGGACTCTCTCCTTGGTGAACCAGATATTCTGCCACATCAAAGCCGATTCCACCTGCACCAATGATAGCAACCTTCTCACCCACAGGCTTGTGGTCGCGCAACACTTCGATATAGGAGAGCACCTTGGGGTGACTGATCCCATCGAGCTTGAGTTGGCGTGGCGTCACCCCTGTGGCCAGAATCACAGCATCAAAACCGCCTTGTTTTAGCTCTTCTTCTGTGACCTTGTGAGACAGCTTTACGGTAACACCGGTGAGTTCGAGTTGCTTCTCAAAGTATCGTATGGTCTCCACAAACTCCTCTTTGCCAGGGACCTGCATCGCCATGTGGAACTGTCCACCGACCCGATCCGAGGCTTCAAACAAGGTGATATCATGCCCACGGCTGGCGGCTGTTGTAGAGAATGCAAGCCCTGCGGGGCCTGCACCAACCACGGCGTACTTTTTGCGTTTGGTTGCTGGCTCGATTGTGATCTCTGTCTCGTGACAAGCCAGTGGGTTGACGAGGCAGCTGCTGCGTTTGCCTTGGAATACGTGGTCCAGACAAGCCTGATTGCAAGCGATACAGGTATTGATCTCCTCGACACGGCCCTCTCGTGACTTCTTGACCCAGTTGGGGTCCGCCAGGAAAGGCCGGGCCATGGAGATCATATCGGCGTCTCCGTCTCTCAATACCTTTTCAGCCACTTCTGGCATATTGATTCGGTTGGAAGTGACGAGGGGGATCTCCACTTCACCCTTGAGCCGTCGGGTGACCCAAGAGAAGGCTGCGCGTGGAACCATCGTCGCGATCGTCGGAACCCTGGCCTCGTGCCAGCCTATTCCTGTGTTGATGATGCTGGCTCCTGCCGCCTCGATTTGCTTGGCCAGCACAACAACCTCATCCCAGGTGCTTCCCTGTGGAATCAGGTCCAACATGGAGAGACGGTAGATGATAATAAAATCGGACCCCACTGCCTCTCGTGTTTGTTTGACGATCTCTATGGGGAATCGAATTCTGTTCTCGTAACTCCCACCCCAAGCGTCCGTTCTTTTGTTGGTGTGTTGGACAATAAACTGATTGATCAGGTATCCCTCAGAGCCCATGATCTCCACACCATCATAGCCTGCTTCCTTCGCTTTTATCGCACAGTTGACAAAGTCCCGAATCGTCTTTTGGATACCACCCGCTGTCAGAGCCTTTGGCTTAAATGGACTGATGGGAGACTTGATCGCAGAAGGGGCCACTGCCAGCGGAGAATAACTGTACCTGCCTGTGTGAAGGATCTGCAAGCAGATCAGGCCACCTTCACTGTGAACCGCATCGGTGACATACCGATGCTTGCGCACCTCCCACCCATTCGAAAGCTTGGCCGCAAAAGGCTTCACCCAACCCGCCCGATTGGGAGCCACTCCTCCTGTCACGATTAAGCCTACCTCACCCGCAGCCCTCGCCGCAAAGTATGCACCCAGCTTCTGTAAACCAAACCAGTCCTCTTCCAAACCAACATGCATCGAACCCATCAATAAACGGTTTTTAAGAGTGATATGCCCCAACTCTAAAGGCGTAAATAACTGAGGAAATTGAGGGTGCGTTTCTGACATCACCAGTTAACTCCATCGATGTGAGGATTGTTTTTCTGTGGCTTTGACCACGACTGTTACTTGTTGTACGAGGAAATGAATACAGGTTCAACCCCAGCGGGTGATTTTTCTTTGATCTTACGATGTCCTTTTTTTTACAGGCTGTCAGGTTTCCGTGAAAGTCACTTTACTTGAGATGACTCTTGTCGAGCCGCGAACTTCCGGCTACACTTCTCCTTTCATTTCTTTTGATCGATGATCTCACAACCTCTAAAGAAAGGGTGGTTGAATGTCTGAACTTAAAACTCAATTTGATGAAGCTGTTCAAACGGTCAGAACTGCAAAAGGCGGATTTGAGCCTTCTAACGAGATGAAGTTGGAGTTTTACTCCCTCTACAAACAAGCCACAGAAGGGGATGTTTCTGGTAAGCGACCCGGAATGCTCAATATCGTCAATCGTGCCAAATACGATGCATGGGCCAAAATTAAGGGTATGTCCAGGGACGCTGCCATGCAGAAATATATCGACAATGTAAACGAAGTGAAAGGGAAGCTGTCGTAGAGCCGGTTTGTCGTAGGATTTACGGAAGTGAAGGGTGCTTGCGATACGCAACGCAAGGAGGCTCTCAACGAAGGGGGTCTCTTGATTTAGATCAGAGATTGTGTCCGCCAATCGGCGCGTTGTCCGCATACAGACCATAGTGTTGTAGAGATGGGAAGGATCTCGACAAGACGCTCACTTTCAGATTCAATAAGTTCGGTAAGAGCGGGAAGATCGACATAGGATGGGGTTGGTGGGTTGGGTGCTTCTTGGGGGATACAGATGACCCATCCCATCTGTAGGTCTCTTCTCATGTCATGGAGCTCTTGGTAGACAAGGAATACTCTTTTGCCCAGGAGGTAACTGAGTCCACCGAGTAACGCGACAAAGATGATATGCCATACATAGCGTTCACTTTGTTGGTATAGATTCCAAAACTGAATCAACATGACGCTAGTCGATATGGCGACCAGAGAGAGCATACCCCAGAAGGGCCTTCGGATGGTCTTGATGTGTAATTTTAACTCTTGCTGCTCGTCTTGGTTCAGATGTCTGCGTTCCAATTCAGGCGATACCAACTGGGGTTGGGGCATAATATTGGAGAGGGGAACACGAAAGGTGCTAGGAGGTGGGGTCGCCACAATCGCGACATGAAGTGTCATCCATCTTGAGGGCGTGACTCCATTGCATCGATAAAGAACATGAGAACCTGGAAGCAACTCTACCCACTGCTTGGCACGAGGATGGATGCGCAGAAGACCAGCTTGAATCAACTGGTACTGTGCCTCTTCTCGCATATGATACTGTGTTATAATTCCTTCATATCGTTGGATATAGCCCTCTTTGAGGGCGTGATGAAGGGCTCGGTATCGTTGGAAGTAATGCAACCCCATCACAATACCAACAGACCAACCGAGACAGGCCACACAAAACAACACAAACCAAGCTTGTCCAAACCAAGTATTTCCCATCAAGGAGTCCGGTAGAGCAAGTGAGAGAAGGGGGAGGAGGAGCATCAGGAACATCGGTCCTAGTATCACCCCCGCACTACTCCAACCCCACCGACTGGCTTGCTGTTCTAAATAGTTGCGCTCTTCCTCTTCTAGAGAACGTCGATGTTTTTCCGGCAAACCCAAACACACTCGTTCCATGGAAACCTCGGCAATCAACGCACGACATCACTCCCTTCTCAGGGGTAAACCTACGTTAAACATCATCGGCTTAAAAGGATAGTTTCTGAAATGTTTCTTTTCTCCTTCTTAGGCCATAACGCCAGTAACATACCGATAGTAAATGATATGACGAACAAATCAAAGTAAAAAAACTTCGGAACTCTTTTTTTGTCGTTTCGTTGGCCTTGTCTCATTCTCATGCTATAACTCTGTCCAACGATCTTGGCTCTTCACCATCACTTGGTTTTGATTGAGATCGCAGGAAAGACGGATCTTTCCCACACAAACAACAAGCTTCCTGGCTTGGATTGTTTTGATTGAGATCGCAGGAAAGACGGATCTTTCCCACACAAACAACAAGCTTCCTGGCTTGGATTGTTTTCTATCATTGAGGTGCTAATGTACGAACTATCCCTGAAATGGACTTTATGGGCAAGCTTCTTATGTATTTTGCTGTGGACTTGGGTTGCTCTGGTCAAATAATCTCCGACATTCTCCACATCGGGCTTCGCGCATCCTTGCAACAAAGGGGTTGCCCTCATCACAGAAACAGAAATAGCTTGTTCGCTTACTTGCCGAGACTATGTCGAGACATTCGCGATGCAGGAGGAAAGCGAGGTCCACTGCTGTCTAGAGCAAGATACTTGGGGGTTGCCTTGGAGCAAAGCCGAAGCG
>JALTMC010000245.1:4400-21390 GCA_027005175.1 Myxococcales bacterium | reverse complement strand
TCGCCGACAATTCCTCTTTTTCTAAAACGACAGGAGGATAGGCCAGCAGCCAATAGGTTTCTCGCAACTCTTTATGAATCGCTTCCCAGTATCCTGCAAAAGGGTCAAAACTCCGACGCTTGCGTTGTATACGGAACTCGCCAACCGTCGCTCCAATTAAGGCTAAGGGATCACTCATGTTTCGCTCTTCAGGTTTTAATGAGTACGAATTTCAGGGCTCTAGACACTCGGGAGTCTATCAGTATCCGGTTTTTGCTTGAATTGCAATATTCTTCTCTCTCTGCAAAAAAATTGACGATCCTGCCTCTGCTCTTTAGCATCGCAGTTGTGCACAACGTGTGACATCCGAAAGGAAGCACGTGGGGTAGGCCCCAAAACTGAATTGAAATGCTGATGTTTTCTTTGTTGTAGTGGATGTATGTCTTTGCCTATTAAGGGGTTCTACTGTGGTTGCTATTCCTAGGATATCTGCGTCGTTTCCTGTCGAGAAGTTGGTTGAAGAAAATAAAGCGGCACCATTTGTCAAATGGGCAGGTGGCAAGCGTAGACTCATGTCGCAATATGAGCAGTTCTTCCCTCGAAACTTCCGGGCGTATCATGAGCCTTTTCTCGGTGGTGGGGCTTTTTTCTTTCACCTGCAACCGCGGTTTGCTGTTCTGAGTGATATTAACCATCGATTGATTGAGTCTTACCAAGCGATTCGTGACGACCTCGAAGGTGTGCTGGAATGCTTGGCTTATCATCGTAGTCATCACAGCAAAGACTATTTCTATAAGTGTCGTGAGAGGATGAATCAAGGAGACCTATTGATCAAGAGCGACCGCGCTGCTTTGATGATCTATCTCAACAAAACCTGCTTCAACGGCCTATATCGTGAAAATTTAAAAGGTGATTTTAATGTACCTATCGGTCGATACAAAGCACCTCGAATTTTTGATCGAGAGAACCTGGAGTTGGTGAGTGCTCATCTTCAAGGTGTTGAGCTGCATGTGGGAAGCTTTGAAAAAGTACTGGATCGTGTCTCCCCTGGAGACTTTGTCTATTTTGACCCACCTTATGTTCCCATCAGTGCTACGAGCTCATTCACCAATTACAGCAAAGGTGGATTTACCTCACAGCACCAGCATCAACTCGCAGACCTCTTTACCAAACTTGCCGAGCGTGGCTGCTTTGTGATGCTTAGTAATAGCGATTGCGGGTTTGTTCGTGAATTGTACAGCAAGTGGCGATGCGAAGTTGTGTCTGCCTCTCGATGTATCAACTCACGGGCCACCAAACGCGGACCTATCAATGAACTCGTCATCATGAGCTATTGAGTTCCCAACGACCAAGGGCCTCGCTTTAATGTGCTTGATACATGAGAAGAAATTCCCACGCTGAGGGTTTGCAACCTATTGACATGGGGTAAGCCTGAAGTGGGTTCTAACACTGGCATCACTGACACTGTGACTCATCGTTGCAGTATCCTATTTTGACTCGACTAGAGTCCCCCTTGGGGACTTATTGATTGTCTATATTCAGAATACCTGGAGCCTGAGAATTTATTCTCAGGTGGACCTACCCAACTCCTTCTCAATCCTTCTTCTTTCCATCTGCGACTAGCGACAACACTGTCAACAAAATGGCAATGGCGCAAGCTACATCCTCTCTCTGCGACAAGCGACAGCACTGTCAACAAAATGGCAATGGCGCAAGCTACATCCTCTCTCTGCGACAAGCGACAGCACCGTCAACAAAATGGCAATGGCGCAAGCTACATCCTCTCGCTGCAACAAGCGACAGCACCATAAACAAAATGCCAATAGGCAAGCTACATCTGTGACCGACATTACCGATGATAAGATAGAACGGCCTTGTACGTTTGTGGGAGGCAGTGGTGTGCAAAATCGATCTCAGGGATCGAGTGGGGAGTTCGTGAGGGATCTTCTGGATTTGTATTCTTTGCTACTGTGGATGCGGTTCTTTTTCATCGAAAGATCCTGTCCTGTGTCTCTTGACAGAGGCATTCAATCCTGATTGAACAGGCAAGTACCATTCTTCTTTTGAGAGGAATTGTACGGAAAGAATCACTTGATGTGTATGGAGCTTGCTTGTTTGCTTCGTAGACAAGCGAGGTATAAGATAAGGATGTTTTTTTGATGAAGAAAGAGTCACCCTCATGGGATGGATGGGGTGAGATACCATCTGCCAGTGTCGAGGTCTCGTTTCCTAACTTTCAGCGGACTCGGTTTTTTCGAGGTATGGCTGCCATCGATCGAAAAAATGCTGCTGTTGTCTTTCCCGACTTTCGGAAAAGTAGATTCTTTGTCCGGCCCTCTACCAGTCTCTCCTCCATCGAGGACTTGGTCTGGCCCCAGTGGGATAAAGGCTAACGTCCCTTTTTCTTAGGTTGTCTTAAACTCCTGGATGGAGGGTGTGAGCTTTTCGAGGGCCTGAGTCACATTGTCTACGCATATAGGGATATTGAAGTCTTTGGGACTGGCAAGTGGGGGCTCGTGTTGTAGCATATGTTTTTGTCCCCATGAGACCAGGTCTTTCCACATCTCTCCTACGAAGATCAGCGGTATGTGTTCGATGTGTCGGACTTGAAGCAGTTGCCAGATCAGGAGTGTTTCAAGTGTGGTTCCAATGCCCCCATTGAGAATCACAAATGCATTGGAGAGTCGGACAAATTGATGGAGCCGTGTGAAGAAGGTTTTGTGGGTATACAAGTCTTCAACAAAAGGGTTTGCATTCTGTTCAAAAGGCAACTCGACACGGATACCAATCGAGCGGGATTGGTTGAGGGGATCGCCTTTTTGTGACCCTTCATTGGCGGCCTGCATTAATCCCGGACCACCTCCTGTTACAATGTCACAACCCAAAAGAGTTAATTCCTCGGCCAAAAGTCTCGCCTCTTCATACAAGGGTTGCCCCGGCTGAATCCTGGCTGAACCAAAAATAGTAACCCGGTAATTCTTAGGCTTTGCTGGTTTTATTCGCGAGAGTTCATTCGCGACACCCCACAAATTCTGCAATGCGCTCTCTATGACATCATGTATTTCTGGGTTGTCTGAAAGACAGTCCGACTTACAACTGTGTCTTAAATACTTCATTCTTTCTTCTCCAATTCAAAGGTGCAAACGGCTTGGGAGCTTTGTCCTGTGCGACAAGCAAACAAGAAGTTCTTTTTTATTGTTCCTGGTGACTTACTTCCGATGGGTTCACAAACAAGCAGTCTTTGGACAGTCTTTGTCCCACTGTTGGGTGCAAGCGTGATTCGTTGGTAGTTTTGTATGGTGAGAGGAGTGGCTTTGCTGTTGGTGGGGGAAGGGCATTTGGGTTGACTCCAAACGAGCAACACCTCCTCCACTTCCAAGCCAGCGATTTGGGCTTGTGTGGTGAGAGCCATCTGACGAGCTTGTATCGATGTTTGCTCTAGTGGTGTCCTGAACGTAAGCGTCCCGCGACGCTCCTTGCCCACATCAGAGCAGCTGGTGCTGTAGGTGTATGTGACGTTGATAGCCTCCAACCAACATCTCTGTGGTGCACAGCCCACCGACGTTATTGATATGGTGATGAATATACCAATGATAACCAGTCGAACCATGATAAGGCTTCCAATCGTCTTTAGAGAGGCTCTCTTTGTAGCACAAAAGGGAAACCCAAGACAACATTGCAAAATATTGCGAAACCAGTTCATCATTTCTTCAGCATCGATGGAAAGAGCATTGTCTCCGGTTCCGATAAGGAAGTTCGAATATGGGATGCTAGCACAGGAGCACTTCAGCAAACACTGAAAGGTCATACAGGCTCGGTTCGAAGTGTGGAATATGGACCCGACGGACTGACCCTTGGATCGACAACTCAACAAGAATTACATACCGCGAATCCAAGATACGGTAGACCTGGCGGGCCAATTTACAACATGTAAAAATTGTTGGAACAACGATCCTTGCATCCGGTGACAGCACCAAAACAGTGATTGTATGGACTTGCTGTACAGGGGGGGCAAGGATTCTGCTCCAAGCAATGCATTGACATTCAATCCGACCCCAAGAACTGTGGAAGTTGTACCCATACATGCAGCAGCACAGATGTTTGTTATCAAAGTTCATGTACTTCTACATGCCCAACGGGCTGGAGTAAATGTGGCGGTACTTGTGTCAATACACAACAAGACAATAACAATTGTGGGGCGTGTGGAACAACGTGTTCTACCGGGCTTTACTGTTATTCTGGGATATGCCAAAAAGGAGCCTTCTTGGGAGGAAATCTGCTTACGACCGTACAGATGAGGCAGATCAATACCTGGACAGGAACTCCCGGTCAAAACTGGCTCCTATGCTACCGCCGATCGACTCATGGAGCCAATTCATCAACCTTCCACAGTCGCTGTGATAACAAAGGTCCAACCGTTACTGTTGTACAATTGAACAAAGGCCAGTCCAACGCCCGGTTGATTGGAGGATATGCCAGTCACTCCTGGAATACAAACAACAGTTACTTTGGCAACAACACAAGCTTTTTGTTCTCTCTGACAAACTCTTATAAACATGCACATTACCGATACACAAGTTATATGTACGGTAACAATGCTTATGGTCCGACTTGGGGTGGTGGACACGATCTTTATCTCGGTAGATATAGCACTCTTGGTACGGGTACTTACTGTAATCTCGGTCACAATTACCAGTGTCGAGTCGGTGCTTATACGAGCAGCCAATGTCGCGACGACTTTTGTGGAACCTATACTCCCGTTGTTAATGAAATTGAGGTCTACTACAAGGCCCCTTGACAGAGAGTGAACCAAAAGCATACCACCTCGTATAAGGGAAGCGAGAAATACAAAGATTGTTTCCCAAAAGTAACACAGAGAAGAGGTATGTGATGTCGAAGCGACGCCGCGATGAGGACTGTCGATGTGGAAGCGGAAAGAAGTATAAGAAGTGTTGCAAGATTCTGCAAAGCACTCGTCAGCAAAGAGGACATTGGAGCCACGCAAAACAGTACCTCGAAAAAGAAGGCCAAGAAGGCGCGCAGGTCAAGGCTCCTCGCTGTAAACTCTGGCAACGAGAGAACTGGGAAGTGTAATCCCTCCCCACGAATGGACGTGTGAGTTTGTCAGGATTCTCCACCAGCCCATCCAACCCCATTGCCTGCCAACATACCCCCCCACGTAACCCTGGAGTGCAGTGGTGACACTTCTCTTTCTGGTCTGTCTCACCCTCTTTGTCGCAGCTTTTGTACGCTCAACGATCGGCTTTGGCGACTCCCTCCTTGCGATGGCTGTATTGCCTTTACTGCTCAACATCAAGACCGCAACTCCCCTTGTGGCGTTGGTCGCGATTACCATCGGTATCGGAATTCTTTGGCGGAGTTGGCGTCAGGTTGATATCACCGCAGTATGGCGTCTTATCCTCGCCTCCATCGCGGGGATTCCGTTCGGCTTGTTTGCTCTCGCATCGTTCCCCGAGAATGTCGTAAAAAAGATGCTGGGGCTGTTCATTGTTGGCTTTGCGCTGTACTCTCTCTACCGCCCGAAAGGACCCAAACTCAAACATCCAGGTTGGTCGTATCTCGCGGGGTTGTTCGCGGGAGCGCTTGGTGGTGCCTACAATATCAATGGCCCTCCCATTGTGATGTTTGCTACTTTTTGTCGCTGGTCACCCGAGCGATTTGTTGCCACAATGCAAGGCTACTTTCTTCCCACAGGCTTTTTTATCGTGATCGGGCATGGCATGACAGGACTTTGGACAACCCACCTCTTTCAACTCTTTGGCTGGTCCATCCCTGGAGTGCTACTTGCCATTGCCCTTGGGACCAAACTGCAAAGCAAGATCAAACCCGGCACGTTTGACAACCTTATCTACACATTCTTACTTGTCATGGGTGGGGTTCTTGCCCTAACCTAACTCGGATAGGATGCGGACCTCCTGCCGCCCTGCCTTGCTGTTAGCGTTCGCCTCATTGGATTTGACTCTATTCTTTTTCATACTCGCTTGTCGTGGTGCTTGTGATAGGTTGGGTTGCTAGTTACCAGGCATCGATGTTTGAATTTCTTGTCTTTGATGAAGGATGTCATAATGTCAAAAGGGTTTCAGCTTCGGGATTATCAAACAGAAGCTGTAGAAGCCGTACTCCATCATTTTAGGGAGAGCCTTGAGCCTGTAGTGGTGGTCCTTCCAACCGGTGCAGGGAAGAGTTTGGTGATCGCTGAGTTGGGTCGAAAGGCCCAAGGCAAAGTGTTGGTGTTGGCTCATGTGAAAGAGCTTGTGGAGCAAAATCACGCAAAGTACGAAGCTTGGGGCTTGGTCGGTGACATCTTTGCAGCAGGTTTGAAGCGCAAAGAGTCACAAGGAAAGGTCGTCTTTGGCAGCGTACAGTCTGTGGCTCGAAATCTGGACCGGTTCGACCAAAGCTACTCTTTGCTGATCATCGATGAATGTCATCGTGTCGCAGAGGACTCCGACAGCCAGTACCAGCAAGTGTTGCGACACCTCCTTACGACCAATCCAAAGCTCTGTATTCTTGGACTCACTGCAACACCTTATCGTATGGGAACAGGCTGGATCTACAGTTATCACCACCTGGGAAAAGTACGCACCAAAGAGCATAAATTATTTTACAGTTGTGTGTATGAGCTACCTCTGCGAACCTTAATTCAAAGAGGCTATCTGACGCCGGCAAGAGTGGTGGATGTGCTTGCCGCACAGTATGATTTTCAGTCGCTGAAACCCAGCCCCAGCGGTCGGTATACGGAAGCTGATATGAATCGTGTGATTCAAGGTGATCGACGTGTCACACCTCAAATTATCGAGCAGGTCATCGAGTTGTCTCACGATCGTAAAGGAGTGATGCTCTTTGCGTCTACGGTTGCACATGCCAAAGAGATCGTGTCCTATCTACCGAACGAACAAACAGCCTTGATCATCGGTGAAACAGCCTCTCAGGAGCGAGACAAGACGATCCAGGCATTTAAGAACCAAGACATTAAATACCTGGTTAATGTCTCGGTGCTGACGACAGGATTTGATGCTCCGCATGTGGATATGATTGCCATCTTACGACCCACAGAGTCTATTAGTTTGTACCAACAAATCGTTGGACGAGGTTTGCGACTTGCTCCCGACAAACAAGATTGCTTGGTGCTTGATTACGCCTGCAACGGATACGACTTGTACTCACCTGAGGTCGGATCTCCTCGCCCCAATCCAAACACAGAACCCGTTGAGGTGGTTTGTCCTCAGTGTGGATTTACCAATACGTTTTGGGGGAAACTTGATAGGGAAGGGCGTTTGATGGAGCATTACGGGCGAAAGTGTCAGGGCTTTGCTGAGGTGGACGGTGACAAGAAGTTTTGTGACTTTCGCTTTCGCTTTAAAGAGTGTGGCAACTGTGGCGCAGAGAATGACATCGCCGCACGACAGTGCAACCAATGCAAACAGGTGCTGGTAGACCCGGATAAGAAATTACGCGATGCGCTCCAAGGGAAGAACAGCAAAGTGCTCCGTTGTAGCTGGATGGATCTCACGATTCATCACAAAGCCAACAACGAACCCAGTTTGAAGATCACGTACTATGATGAAGATGGCTCCGAGCTTGAGGAGTATTACCGTATGGATACGGCCGCCCAACGAGGTGCTTTTTTTCACAGATTTGTGCGCCTTCACTACAAGCTTCCAGGCCAGCCTTTTTGGGTCAAAGATGTGGAACAAGTGCTCGCGGTCAAAGATAGGTTCCGCCGCCCAGACTTTGTCATCGCTCGTAAAGATGGACGGTTTTGGAAAATCCACCAAAAGATCTTTGATTACAAAGGCCCCTACCGAAAAGCCGACGACGCAGGATAAGACGATAGGAAGCACCTCAATCATTCGGGCAAGCCACTCCATTTCTCGGTGGTCAATGACCCATTTTGAGGCTATACTTGTGTCTATCGCATATGACCTGATGCTGTCGTCCACAGACGTTGTACACTTTGTTCTACGAGATCTTCTTCCACTTGTACATCAAAGATGGCTTGGCCTACTTCGGCCAAAAGTGTCCATCGCATCTGGCCCTTTACATTCTTTTTGTCTGTTAGCATCTGTGCTCGAAGAGCACGCCATGGAATAGGCTCATCGATACGTAGGGGCAGGTTGAAGTGTTGCAGTGCTTGCTCTACCAACAACACATCGGAAGGCTGTAAATACCCCGATGCTACGGATATTTCTGCTTCAGCGATCATTCCCAGGCCAACCGCTTCACCGTGGAGAAGAGGTTGGCCTGTTTGGTGTGAGAGTGACTCCAAAGCATGACCTACCGTATGACCAAAGTTCAGTATCTTACGTAGCCCCGACTCCTTCTCGTCTTGCTCAATCACTGCTGCTTTGAGGCGACAGGAACGCTCAATTATCGCAGCTAACGGGGAACCCGAGCTGGGTGGCCCTGCTTTGAATGCCAGGATCTCATCGAGGTATTCTCGATCTTGAATCAGGGCATGTTTGATGATCTCGCCCCATCCTGACTGGTACTCTCTTTGTGGAAGTGTGCGGAGTAGCTCTGTGTCGATTAAGACACCTTGGGGTTGGTTGAAAGCTCCTACCAGGTTCTTCACCCCTGCAAAGTTACATCCTACTTTTCCACCGACGCTGGCATCGACCTGAGAGAGCAGGGTGGTTGGGATCTGTAAGAAATCAATACCACGCATATAGGTGCTGGCAGCAAATCCACCGAGATCTCCAATCACTCCACCTCCTAAATTGAGGAGCAAAGAGTGTCGATCACAGCCTTCTTTGTGAAGGTGACTCCAAATCTGTTGGACAGCCTCCATTGTTTTGTGCGATTCTCCCGGCGGCAAAAGACAGACTCCTGTGTCTTTCAGTGTTCCTGAACGAAGCTCTGCCAACCAATGTGGTGCGATCTGTGTGTCACTCAGGATGGTGACATTGGAATAGCGATCGAGGTTGAACAGCTCTTCCAGGCGGTGAAGCAGGTGATGGCCGATCCATATCGGATAACGGATGTCGGCGGATGATGTCGGAACGACAATCTCCAACGTTGTTGACATGTCGAATCTCCCCAATCGTGGTTTTTTCTTAGAAGGAGTATACAGAATGGTTTCAGATATCTTTAATCCAGCATTGTGGAAAGAGGTCGAAGGTTTCTCTTTGACAGATATTACATACCATCGCGCGCTTGACCATGGTACCGTTCGGGTCGCTTTTAATCGACCTGAAGTTCGAAATGCCTTTCGACCCCACACTGTTGATGAACTCTACCGTGTTCTCGACCATGCACGAATGACCACCGATGTGGGGTGTGTGTTGCTCACAGGAAACGGTCCCTCTCCCAAAGATGGTGGCTGGGCCTTTTGCTCCGGTGGCGACCAACGTATCCGAGGAAAAGATGGTTACAAGTACGAAGACGACGAAAAAGGAACTATCGATCCCGGACGTCTGGGACGTCTTCATATTCTTGAAGTTCAACGCCTGATCCGCTTTATGCCAAAAATCGTCATCGCCGTTGTTCCCGGTTGGGCTGTCGGGGGAGGGCATAGTCTCCATGTTATATGCGATATGACTCTGGCAAGCCAAGAACATGCCGTCTTCAAACAAACAGACCCCGATGTTGCGAGCTTTGACTCTGGCTATGGATCAGCACTGCTCGCCCGACAAGTCGGGCAGAAAAAAGCCCGTGAGATCTTCTTTCTCGGCCTCAATTACTCCGCCGAAGAAGCCGCAGCCATGGGCATGGTGAACGCAGCTGTCCCTCACGTACAGCTCGAAGATGTTGCCCTCGAATGGGCCCGCCTGATCAATCACAAGAGCCCCACAGCCATGCGGATGCTCAAATTTGGCTTCAATATGATCGATGATGGCATGGTCGGCCAACAATTGTTCGCCGGAGAAGCAACACGCCTCGCCTACGGTACCGACGAAGCCACCGAAGGACGCGACGCCTTCCTCGAAAAAAGACCCCAAGATTACTCCCCCTTCCCATGGCACTACTAACAACCACGACCCTCCCAACCACCCTCTTCATTTCCACAGCACGATTCATAACCACGACCCACCCAACCACTCTTTCCATTCCCAGGACACGACTAACAAGCAATCACCCAACCACCAACCTCCCAACAATCCTCTCCCATCGATCCACTCCCCCAACGAAAAACTATTGACAATTCATAACTCAATCTATATGTTTCACGAAGTTCAAAACTTCTTGAACTTTAGCCTAAATTCTTTCTGTTGTTTGTGGCAGAGTGTTTGTGAATGATGTGGACGATGTATTGGGTTTTGCGATTTGGGGTTTGCCGTTCGCAGCAGGGTGTTCATGAATGATTTGGGGTAGAGACAGGGTGATGGAAAGATGAGAAGAGAGCAAGTGCAGCGAGTTGGGTTGAGGGCAGAAGGAGCATCGTCGGTGGAGGGTGTGGTTTCTGTTGGGGAGGGTGATGCTTTGGTATCACAGGGTGGTGGGGTGGTGGGGTGGTCTCAGGAGTGTCTGTTGTCGAGCAGAGAGAATCATCGTGAGGATACATGTCTCTCGCTGTTGGGTGGGGAGGTAGGTGGTTCGAGGTTGCATGTGATCGCGGGTCCGTGTGCGGTGGAGAGTCGCGAGCAGATCGTAGAGATCGCACAGGCAGTGAAGGAGGCGGGTGCGACAGGTTTGCGTGGTGGGGCGTATAAGCCAAGGACGTCACCCTATTGTTTCCAGGGGCATCACGAGGAGGCTTTAAAGTGGCTGGCAGAAGCACGTGATCGTACAGGTTTGGCGATTGTCACAGAGGTGATGGAGCCCGGTTTGGTGCCACTTGTGTCTGCGTATGCGGATGTGTTGCAGCTAGGCTCCCGCAACATGCAAAACTTTGCTTTGTTGCGGGAAGTTGGCAAGAGTAAGAAGCCGGTGCTTTTCAAGCGAGGTATGAGTAATACTGTGAAGGAGTTCATGCTTGCTGCGGAATACATTCTCGCAGAAGGGAATCCCAATGTGATGTTGTGTGAGCGGGGTATTCGTACATTTACGGAAGAAACGCGCAACACTTTCGACATCAATGCCATACCAGTATTAAAGCATCGAAGTCATCTTCCCGTGATCGCCGATCCAAGTCATGGTACGGGGAAGTGGGAGTATGTGGAGGCTGCTGCTCGTGCAGCGGTTGCAGCGGGTGCCGATGGTTTATTGATCGAGGTGCACAACGATCCTACTCGGGCCATGTCGGACGGTCGGCAAAGTCTGACGGTGGAGCGATTTGCCTCGTTGATGGAGCAGCTTAGACGTTTGGCGCCGGCTCTGGGTCGAGAATTATGAGAGTTTCTTTCATCGGGTCCGGGTTTGGCTCTCTCGATGGGCTGGGCGTGTGGATATGCGACACTTGGTGAGAGCTTCTTAAAGCAACAAGGTTTTGTTATGACAGAGGTTAATGTAGACGTGAGTGGTCCCAATAAGTCACAGACTTGGTTGATGTTTGATCGGATTGCCAAGACCTATGATCCTTTGAATCGGGTGTTATCGATGGGAATCGATAACTCCTGGCGGAAGAAGATGGCACGCTATCTTCCGGAGGGGGAGTCTTTGACGCTGTTGGATCTTGCGACAGGTACGGGCGACCAATTGATCGCATTGTGTCGCTTGGAGAAGCGTATTCAGAATGCTGTTGGAATGGATATGTCGGAGGGAATGCTGGAGGTTGGCCGGGAGAAGCTGAAGAAAGTCTCTTTGTCGCAGCCTGCCGAACTCTTGACCGGCGATGCCACAGATATCCCTGCCGAGGACAACTCTTTTGATGCAGTGACCATTACGTTTGGTATTCGCAATGTCAACAATGTCGCGAAGGCTTTGAAAGAGATGCATCGCGTGCTTAAACCAGGGGGGCGGGCATTAATTCTTGAGTTTGCATTGCCTTCCAATCTCCTCTTTCGGAGCTTGTATCTGCTTTATTTTCGGCGCATCCTTCCGTGGATAGGCTCGAAAGTCTCGGGTGATAAGCAGGCTTACTCTTATCTGAATGAGAGCGTGGAGGCGTTTCCTTATGGTGATGATTTTTGTCAGTTGATGCGAGATGCAGGCTTTCAGAAGGTAAAGGCCAATCCACTTACTTTGGGTATCTCGATGATATACCAGGGAGACAAGGTGTGAGTGAAGCGATGGACTTCCATCTTCCGAACGAGATGCTACAGCATATCGTGCAGACTGAATCTGTTGTTCCGTCCATCGTATTGTCTGTAGAGCCTCTTGCATTAATCGATGCGTTTGCATTGCTAGAGCAAACACTCCAGACGTGGAGCGATACCCCAGTCCCTTCTGTGTCATGGAGTTCTTCTCGTCTGATTCATCTGCAGATCCCGGTGGTCTCTGTTGATCCTCTGCTCTGGTTGGCACAGCAGCCACAAGCGGAGAAGATCTTTTGGTCGGATCGTGAGGGCTCTCTCTCTCTGGCGGGTGTGGGAGTCGCCAAGAGGTTGCAAGGCTCTCTTGGAAGCTCCATGTCGCAGGATATGAAACAAATGCAGGAGCTACTTCATCCGGAGCTTGTGGGGGTTCGGTTTTTGGGTGGGATGCGGTTTGATTCGATGCGGGAAGTCTCTCCTTCTTGGGAACCATGGGGCTCTTACGCCTGGACCTTGCCTCGCTTCTCGTTGGAGGAGTCTGACGGCCATATGACATTTCATTGCTCTGTTGTGCTGGAGCCAGGAGCAAAAATAGAGCTTGTATGGCAGCAAATCTGCCAGGAGCTTTCGTCGCTTACTTGGGTCACAGAGGAGCATCTTCTTGCCCCTCGTCTTCCGGTTCATCGTCGTATCGATCTACCTGAAAGACCCACGTGGTGTGCTATTCTAGAAGATACTTTTTTAAGATTGGCTGAGGGACATCTGAAAAAGATCGTTTGGGCTCGCGAGACAGAGCTACAACTCTCCACAACACCGGAGCCTCTTGCTTGGTTGCCGAAGCTAAGACACCCCGATACATTCTTGTTTTATTTTCAACCACAGCGCGATAGAGTCTTTCTCGGAGCATCTCCCGAGCGATTGTTCTCCCGGAGTATGCGTGAGATCTCCTGTGACGCCCTAGCTGGAACAACCTCTCGTTCCTTGCACCCTGAAGTGGATCAAGAGCTGGGTGAGGCTCTCTTGAATAGCTCGAAAGATAGGTATGAACAAAAGCTTGTTTTTGATGCTTTGGAGTCGATGTTACAAGAGCTATGTGAGACTGTGGATGCAGAGCGTGAGCCTGTGTTGCGTAAATTACGTCATGTCCAGCATTTGTGGAGCCCCTTGCATGGAAGACTTAAGCCAGGTGTGACAGAGTTGGAACTCTTGCAATACTTGCATCCCACCCCTGCAGTGGGCGGATACCCCAAACATCGAGCACTTGAAATGCTGGCTGGACGAGAGCCTTTTGATCGTGGCTGGTATGCCGCTCCCGTCGGCTGGATCGGGCCTCATGGCTCCGACTTTGCCGTCGCGATTCGCTCTGCTTTGGTTCATGAAAAGCAAGTCTTTCTGTATACAGGTGCTGGCATTATTCCCGACTCCCAGTCTTTGCTCGAATGGCAAGAATTGGAAGAAAAACTCAAAACCTTTCTGGGATTTTTTGCGATGCCATCATCGTAGATGTAGACTCAAGCAACAGACAAGCAACAGACGACTTTGTACAAGGTTTCCAAGAACGAGAGCGGATGTAGACTCAAACAACAGAGGAGCTTGTACAAGGTTTACGGAAATGAGAGTGGATGTGGACTCAAGTAAGAGACAAGCAACAAACGACCTTGTAGAAGGTCAAAGAGATATCGGATGAGTGTGCAAGCTGCGAATCTTAACCATCTGTGGGGAGCCCTGCTTGTTGATGAATTCTATCGTCAAGGTTGCTCTTTCTTTTGTGTCTCGCCGGGCTCTCGCTCCACTCCTCTCACTGTTGCAGCAGCGCGGCATCCTCATATTGAAACACAGATCTGTATCGATGAGAGAGCGGCTGCCTTCATGGCATTGGGCTATGGACGCGCAACAGGAAAGCCGGCTGTCTTGCTTTGTACTTCAGGAACCGCTGTTGCCAATTATCTTCCCGCTGTGGTCGAGGCTTCCGTGGATCGTGTGCCGATGATTGTCTGTTCTGCGGATCGTCCTCCTGAGCTGCTTCAAACCTGTGCCAATCAAACGATCCAACAAACAGGGATCTTGGGTGATTCTGTGCGATGGCACACGACGCTTCCTTGCCCTTCTCTCGAAGTTCCAGCGGTCTCCATCTTAACCACGGCAGACCAGGCATTTCATCAGGCTAGTCGCGCTCCTGCTGGGCCTGTTCATCTCAACTGCATGTTTCGAGAACCTCTTGCTCCCACAGAGTGTCCTGTTCCCGCTCCTTATCTCCAACCCATAGAAGCATGGAGTCAACAGTCCAGACCTTATACGACCTATTCTGCCAACACTCTGGAACTCTCCAAAGACTCTTTGCAAGCCTTACTTTACGATATCCAACAGGCATCGAAAGGTCTTGTTGTTGTGGGTCGTTTGCCGTCACAGATGGATGTGGCTTCGATTCATTCTTTTTGTGAATCTTTGGGTTGGCCTGTGTTGGCCGATATCGGATCGGGTCTGCGTTGGGGGCACGCTACCTGGCCTTATATGCAGGCTTTCGATATGTTGCTGCGACAACCATCATGGCTTGAATCGCATCGACCTGATGTGATCTTGCATCTGGGAGGGCCGCTGCTGTCAAAGTGGTTTTTGCATCTGCTCAAAGAGAATAGGGAGACTCGTTATATTCAGATACACAGCCATCCGGAGCGAATGGACCCGGAACACTGTGTCTCCTGGCGACTGGAGGCAGACCCCGGTCTCTGTTGTGAAAGATTGAAAGACCAGCTCCCTCCGCGTGTGGAGTCTTCCTGGATAGAGAGCTGGCGGAGCATCGGGCAGGAACTTCGTCAGTCGATTGCTTTGTTGATGGAACCAACAGAGTTGACGGCCTCTGGCTCTTCCAACTCTCCGCCACTGCATGAACCTGCGATTGCTTACTTCTTGTCTCGTCAACTCCCAGCTTCTCATACGCTTTTTCTCGGCAACAGCATGCCCATTCGCGACTGGGACCTCTTTGCCTCTGGACTGCATGAGACCATCACTGTCGGGGCGAATCGTGGTGCAAGTGGTATTGACGGCCTTATTGCGACGGCCATGGGTATGGTCAAAGGCTCCGGTCAGTCGGGAACGTTGGTGCTGGGGGATCTGTCTCTACTGCACGATCTGAACTCTTTGTTTTTGCTTCAACAAACCCAATTGCCTCTCACGATCGTTGTCAATAACAATCAGGGGGGTGGTATCTTTGGATTTTTACCCATTGCTCAATTTGACGATGTGTTTCTATCTCATTTTATCACACCTCACACACATACACTTGCGCCCATTGCTCGTAGTTTGGGGATGCAAGCTTCCACTGTAAGCTCCATCTCAGCATTAAGGGAAGCGTATGATCGGGCCGTCAAAAGCGGGAGACCCCGCCTGATCGAGGTCCAAACACAACGCGAAACGAATGTCGATTTTTATCGCACCTTTGAACGTTGTGTGTCCGACATTGTTAACGATAGATGGGGGCTGCAACCCTGTGAGTCTCTCATGTCCGAACATTGAATGCTGTGTGTCCGACATTGTTAACGATAGAGTTTGCCGCAAAGCGATTTCATCTTTTTGTTGAGTTTCCGATAGAAGCGGGAGGATCTCTTGTTGAATCCATCGAAGAATCAGAGCAAAGAAGACCACACCTCATCGCGATTTCAGATCGTGATGATGGCCATTCGTCCCAAAACTTTGGGGGCTGCGATCGCGCCTGTTTTGATGGGAGTTGCGCTGGCTTGGGGGGGTGGTGTTTTTTATCTTCCTGCTGCTTTGTTTTGTGGGTTGGGAGCTTTGCTTATTCAAATTGGGACCAACTTGGCGAACGATTACTTTGACTTTCTCAAAGGAGCAGACAACGAAAAGCGACTGGGGCCCGTGCGTGTTACTCAAGCAGGGCTCGTTACACCGGCTACGATGAAGTGGGCTTTTATCAGTGTCTTTGGCTTGGCTGTTCTGGCAGGTCTTCCTTTGATGCTTCGGGGGGGATGGCCTATCGTTGTGATTGGAGTGCTGTCTGTTGCCTCTGGAGTCCTCTATACCAGTGGACCTTATGCTCTCGCATATACAGGATTGGCTGACCTCTTTGTGCTGATCTTCTTTGGACCTGTCGCTGTCGGTGGAACTTATTATTTACAAACACTCACTATCTCACCCCTGATTCTCATGATGGGCTTTGCGCCCGGATTGATCGCAACGGGTCTACTCACTGTCAATAATTTGCGAGACATCGATAACGACCGAGAGGCCCACAAAAAAACTCTGGCTGTTCGATTTGGTGTCACCTTTGCACGATTGGAGTATGTGCTCTGCTTATTTCTGGCTTGTGCGCTTCCTGTGGTTGCGTATCTTCATACCGGAAAACACCCTTACGCCATAGGAGCCTCTCTGATCCTCTTTCTCGCCATTCCCACGGTGAAGGTCGTGTTTACTTCGCGGGAAGGGGCTGTTTTAAATCGTGCTCTTGCTCGAACAGGCCAGCTTCTTTTGTTATTTAGTATTTTCTTTTCCATAGGATGGATCTTGTGAGTCCTCTCACCATACAGCTTTGGTTCTTTTCTCTACCTTTGGTTCGCGCCTTACCTGTGGGACGACATTCTGTACATCAACGCGATGGATTGTTAATCGAAATTACAGATGCAGACGGTTGCACAGGGTGGGGGGAGATCATGCCTTTGCCTGGACTACATCAAGAGTCTCTCCAAGAAGCAACAGAGCAACTTCTAGCGCAGAGTTTGGGGGAATCCCCTGCGGAGAGTGACAACGTGTGGCATCTGTTTTGTCAGGCTTGTTTTGGTGCCTTGACGTGGAAGGCCACACCTTGGAGGGTAGAGAACTCATGTCATACGATTCAGCCAAAAGGAGAGAATCGTTTCTCTTCAGCATTCGGACTCTATCCATCGGTTCAGTTTGGTGTGGAT
>JALTMC010000245.1:0-4390 GCA_027005175.1 Myxococcales bacterium | reverse complement strand
TCTTAACATACCGCGCTGCTCGAACGGGTGTCGCTTTGCATCACCTTCTTTCCGAGGAAAGTGATGAGAGCTTGCCTGTCCAGGCTTTGTTGTCTGGGAATACAGTGGATGTGTTGGGCCAGGCAGAGGCCCGAATGGAGGAGGGATATCGGGCGTTCAAACTTAAACTAGGGAGGCAGTCGATAGAAGAGGACATCGATTGTGTAAGGAGACTGTGTCTGCAAGTTGGTTCTGGTGTTGTTTTGCGGTTGGACCCCAACCGGGCATGGAGCCCAGAAGAAGCCACGCGGTTTGTGGATGGGACGAGAGACTGCGGCTGGGAGTACCTGGAAGAGCCACTGCGCGACTCTCGCTTCTTGCCTTCTTGGGTAGAGGAGACAGGGTGCTCTATCGCACTGGATGAATCGTTGGGAGGGTGGGGGGAGAGTGTTGGAGATGAGGAGCCTATACTACCCGGGCAAGATGACCCTCGTCTCCTCTGTGCTCAAACACTGATCTTAAAACCGCATATTCTTGGGGGCTGGTCGGGAACCCAACATTGGATCTTGTGGGCACAACAGCACCAAAAACAAATCGTATGGAGTGACTGCTTTGGTTCAGGGTTAGGTCGAGTCTTTTTGGCTCATTGGGCTGCTTCTTTGGGACAGAATTCTCCTGTGGGATTGGATACAGGTCGATGGTTTGCTGACGATCTCATACCGCCCTGGATGGAGGCTGGCTTTGTTGATATGAAGGATGCGAATCGACAGTATCTATCGGTGAACAGAGCCCTACTCTCTCCTGTTGAAGAGAGGTTTTCGCTTCATCCATAGGATGATCGTTTATAAGTTAGGATAAGCTATGGAGCTATCGATAATTTTAGAGAAATAACGATTGATTTAGAAGGCTAGGATAAGCTATGGAGCTATCGAACATTTTGGGAAAAGAGTTATTTATTCTATCGAAGAACGCGCTGCTCTATGGCGAGCGGATCGCTTTTCGAACGGCACAAGCTTGTTATACATTTCAAGAGTGGGACGCTTGGTCCTGGTCTGTCGAGCAGGCATTGCTTGCACGCGGTCTCTGTCGTGGGCAACGGATCCTTGTTCTGGCACGGCCTTCTATGGAAAAGGTTGTGGTATGGGCTGCGATGATGCGAGCTGGCTTGGTCTTTGCTCCTGTCTCTCCAAAACTCCCGGTGGAACAACGCTGGAAGATGGCCCAGCAAGTCAATGCTGTGTTGTGTCTTTGTGATGACTCTGTGACAACACTTCCAGACCGCTTGCCTGTGTTGTCGTTTGATGAATTGCTACGAGAGGCTCTTACGTTCTCCCAGGTGAGCGTAACTCCGTCATTTATTGAGCCACAGCAAGAGGCTACTCTTGTGTGGACATCAGGAAGCTCCCGTCAACCAAAGGCTGTTCTTCATCACTACCAGAATCATCTCTACAGCGCTCTCGGTTCGAACCAAAATATTGTTCTGAAAGATGGCGACCACTGGCTCTTGTCATTGCCTATGTTTCACGTGGCAGGGATTGCGATTGCGATGCGTTCTTTGGTCGCAGGAACAGCGATCGATTTTCCTTCTCCAGAGGAGTCCTTGAAAGACAGTCTTTTGAGGCTGCGACCTACGCATGTCTCTATGGTTTCGACCCAACTTATTCGTGCCCTTCACGATCAGGAACTGCGTCTCTTTCTTCAAGAGACAAAGGCGATCTTGCTGGGGGGGAGCGCGATCCCATCGAGTCTTTTGCGTGAAGCGGCAGCTTTAAAACTGCCGATATATGTGAGCTATGGCTCCACTGAGATGGCGTCACAGATCACCACAACCCGCTCCTCTAGCGGTCTGACTCAATGGTACGGTGCTGGCTATGTCTTACCTCATCGAGAGCTTCGTCTCTCGGAAGAACATGAGATCTGGGTTCGTGGAGAGACTCGCTTTGCTGGCTATCTCACATCGAGTGGGCTCACGACACCCTTTGATCAGGAGGGTTGGTTTGCTACAGGAGATCTAGGAGAGTGGCAACCCGATGGCTCTTTGCGGGTCTTGGGAAGAAAAGATGCTATGTTTATCTCGGGTGGAGAGAATATCCAACCCGAAGAGATCGAGTGGGCGCTGGAACAACATGAGGACGTGATCCAGGCGACCGTTGTTGCTGTCCCCGATCACGACTACGGAGCACGCCCTCACGCATTTGTAAGGATGAGGGCGGAGTACTCGATGGATGTAGACTGCTTAAAAAAACACTTGGCAACTTATGTGGCCAAATTTAAAATACCCGATCGATTTCATCCCTGGCCCACCAACCTACCCTCCAATGGTATCAAGGTGAATCGCACTCAACTTCTAAAAACGATCTGTGATATTCTCTAGTTTTCTCAAGTATCTCTTTTGAAGAGAGATGGACACTGTATATGGTAGGCGTCGAGGAGAGCATGGGACATTTTCTTGCTTTTGAAGGTCTCTTCCTAGAGGGTCAAGGTGACTTTGAATGTCTCTTCCTAGAGGGTCAAAGCGATTGACTTTGTTGGATTGCTCGTACTACAAGACTATCCGGTCGGTAGAGCCCGCACGAAAGGTAATGTGATGTTGAAGTATAAAGAGATTCGATTCTTGGGTTTTGTTCTTTTTTCCTGGATACTTTTCCAAGCGACAGGCTGTCTTGTTACCTATGATTTAAAAGGAGCACCCTGCAAAGATAAATCACATTGCAATGGACTACAGTGCATCAATGGATTTTGCCTCAAACCCGTAGCAGGTGCCAATAACAACAATGCAAACACGAACAATACAAATACGAATACGAACGAGGAGGCGGGGAGTGAGGTCGGAAAAGAATCTCTGGTTGAGCCTCGTAATGGAGCTGCTGTTGATGCAGGAACTGAGGTTGGACCCGAGATCGGGCCAGAGCCTCCAAAGCCTGAGGTTGGACCCGAGATTGGGCCAGAGCCTCCAAAGCCCGAGGTGCCAACCTCAACATTTTCTCAACGGTGTGACAACGGTGTGACATGTCTCTCTGCTGCGAGCATACGATGCCTATCATTGAACCCTCGTGAGCCGAGATATTGTGTCTTTCCTTGTACTACAGATGCAGATTGTAGTTCCTCTTGCTTGAAAGACTCCGTTTGTAAAGGAAAGTTAAGTAAGCTTGTTGGTCGGTGTCGCAGAAGCCAGAGGCCCGGGGCTTCTACGACATATTGTATTTTTGAAGGATGTCGTCGGGCTTCGGATTGCTTTTCTGGCTGGGTATGTCAAACACCTCATAATATTCCCGGTGCTTCCAAAGCTTGTCTTCCAGGGTAGATGAATGAGGACACTGATGCTGCACAAGCTCGTCTTCCAAAGCTTGTCTTCCAGGGTAGATGAATGAGGACACTGATGCTGTACAAGCTTATTTAGGTTTAGGGAGCAATTCGAAAGTCGCTTCTGGCGGGGGGAGAACTGGAGGGGAGGAGTGGCTTGTCATAAGAGGCTGTGGAGGTGTTTGGCTTTTTGACAAGATAAAAAATGCTGGCGGGCGGCCCGAACGTTGATGCCGATTGAGGAGGGGAAGTGTTTGGCTTTTTGGCAACATAAAAAATGATACCTACAGTGATAGCTGCGATGCCGACACTACCTAAAACCCATGCTGTCGCAATCTGGCGATTGGCAGAGTTTTGTTCTTTTACCAGAGCTTGGGTGTCATTTGCATTTCCATTGCCTTTTTTGAACTTTCGGTTGAGTTCATTCGCTCTAGCGCGTGCTCCAAGACCTGTGGCAGCCAATACGATACCAACAACTCCAACTGCCGAGCCTCCGAATATGAAGCTCCAGGTCGCAGCAGAAATGTCGGAGGGAGGGGGAGTGGGCTGGGTGAGTTTGGTTCCTTGACCAAGCGGATCTGTGGAGTGACTGAGATTGAGGTTGATTACCTGAGGTTGGCCTGGCTTGACTGCAACAACTTTGGCTTTTGCCACCCCGTTTGTATCGGTGACAAGGATGGTGTAGTTCCCTGGACGAACGGTTTGGCTCCAAGAGCCTTTGCTTTGTTTCGCAAAACGAAATCCGGTTATCTTGATCTGATTCTTTGTGTTGGATGTCGTGACTGTTAAGGTGGCATAACCTACTTTGTCATAGAGACTTGTACGTTGAACCGAGGCCGCCCTGCGCTGGGTGTCTGTTTCAAAGAATTTTTTCTTGAGGTACAAGTCGATATATTTTATGGCCTGCTCCCGTAAATAAGATGCATTGTCTGTAGAGCGTGTTTGATTCGCTGCTTTTCGTAAGGAAAGTATGGCATTTTGAAGCCAAGCTCCTATGGATTCACGATGTTCGGCAGTGATCTTTTTCTGACTGATTTTTTGTTGAGCCAGAGAATAAAAACATCGAGATGCTTCAATATACTTTTTCTTTTGAAACCACTGTTTGCAT
>JALTMC010000244.1:5715-6206 GCA_027005175.1 Myxococcales bacterium | reverse complement strand
CCACCCGGTAGGTAAGGGATCTTTCTTTTTGGCACGGAGTACTCTCTGTTTTTCCAACTCACTCAACTTGAGGTACCAACCCAGGACTTCTGACAACTGAATCGAACGAAATCGCCGCATGGCTGATGTTTGTTTTAGTTGCTGTGGCACACAGAGGCTCTGGTCCAGCTGATACAGCTCTCCTTCTCGCCGACACCACATGCATCGATAGGTCGGGTGTCGCCCGTGTTGGAGTGTTTGTAATTCGTGAGTGTGTGAATAATCGTGTCGCATTGTTAGCCTCTACTTCTGTTGTATTTGTCAAGTATCACCAAACAAAGAATGAATCTTTAAGAGATTAAAGCTTGACTGAACGCATGTCAAGTGTTTTTATGTTCAGTATCACTGTGCCAACTTAATTTTATTCTACTTTACCAAGGAGAGAGTGATGAAGATGCCAGGAATGCCGATTAATTTTATTGCAGTTTTGGTCGCAGGTTTTATTCCGTTGG
>JALTMC010000244.1:0-5705 GCA_027005175.1 Myxococcales bacterium | reverse complement strand
GGGTTCCTTTGGTACCATACCAAGGTGTTTGGGACAGACTGGATCAACGCGAGTGGTATGACAAAAGAGAACACAAAGGAGATGAATATGCCCTTAGTTTTTGGTCTCTCTCTTGTTTTTGGGATGATGCTTGCTGTGGCACTGGCTCCCGTGGTGATTCACCAGATGCATATCTTCTCCGCTGTCATGAAAGCTCCCGGGTTTGGTAAAGATGGATCGCAAATCGCTATCTATCTCGCGAACTTTATGAAACATTATGGCGGCGCCTTCCGGACCTTCAAACATGGTGCTTTTCACGGTGTCGTGAATGGAATCTTTTTTGTCTTGCCGATCATCGCTACCAATGCGATGTTTGAGCGCAAAGGCTTTAAATACATCGCCATCAACACAGGCTACTGGACTGTTTGTATCGCTCTTATGGGTGGTCTGATCTGCGCCTGGACTCCCTGATCCGTGTGCCTACCAAACATCACAGGAAGCCCGCTCAACCGTTGGCGTAACGCTTTCGAAGAATCGCACCTGATCCGTATGCCTACCAAAAGTCGCATAAAGCCCACTCAACCGTTGGTGTGACGCTTTTGAAGAATCGCACCTGATCCGTATGCCTACCAAAAGTCGCATAAAGCCCCTCACGATCCGCAGGGGTCTCACAAAGTCAACAGTCCGATCCATGCTTCAGTATCACAAAGCCAACAGTCCGATCCATGCTTCACCGACCAACGTTCGAGCAATAGGGGGTTTCGCTATAGGAAGAGCGGGCTTGCTTGCTCGACCAATGTTTGTCAGTAGGGGAGTTTGCTGTAGGAAGAGCGGGTTTGCTTGCTCGACCAATGTTTGCTAGTGCGCGAGAAATAGGGGAGTTTGCTGTAGAAAGGATGGGTTTGCTTGCTCGACCAATGTTTGCTAGTAGGCGATTTTGCTGTAGGGACAGCGGGCTCGCTCTGCGGAACAATCACGGGGTGGCATACAGTTGATCCACAAGGGACATCGACTGCTTTGCTCACATCCACATCCACAGCTGTTGGAGAAGGGCCAGGTATAGCGGATAAGTTTGCATTGATCGGGATTGGTTGTCAGGTATTTGCGTGACCCTTCTTTTTTCGGATCACAGGTTGGAGGACAAGCCATCTTTGTACAGAGCACATTACCGTCTGCTCGGCAGGAGCACTTGTTGCAACCGTCTGTGGCTGGGAAGCCTTCCCCTGCGATATAACCTTTGCCGTTGTACTTGCACACGATGGGGTAACATGTTCCACCCGCGTCGGGATAGCTACCAGCCAACTTGCATTTGTACCCTGCTGGGCATTGGATGCCAGCAATTCCACCACACATCGGAGGGGGCACCTTGCAGGCACCTTTTTCCCAGTGTGCTTTCCATTGTCCCGTATCACCCGCTTTCTGACGTATATGTTTCTTCAACAAGCAGACATTGCAGTACGTGGTATTTGCCTTGGGAGAGCCGGCGCAGATCTGAGGACAATCCGTAGTGCAGAGCACGGTCTGGTTTTGGCTGACACAGGTGCCTTTGCGGATGAGTTCATTGGTGAAATACTTAAACTGTGCCAACACTGGGTTGATTGCAACCTCTAATTGTATAAAGTTTTTGTTCGTTTCATAGTTGACCTGGATCAAGTGCTGTGTTGATGTAAGAGTGGCTATCGAGAAAGAAGTTGTTCTCATTTTTACAGGAGATGGTTATGCGTGATCGTATCCATTGTTTTGTTGGATTCTTGTTGTGCTCTTTGCTGGTTGTGAGTTGTCAGCCCATCGGTGGTGGAGGAGATGCTGGAAACCCTGGAAACCCTGAGACCACAGGGGAGCAACCGGGTAAACGTGCTTCGGTTACGTTTGAGATTACAGTCAAAAATATCTCACCCAAAGGTATCTTAAAAACCAGTGACAACAAGTCTCATGGGGTGGGTTTTGCTCCTGGTCTCTGGGTCCTTCACGCAGAGGCATGGAAGCTCTTTGAAGAGGGAAAGCCGACAGGGAAAGAGGGCCTGGAGGCGTTGGCGGAAGATGGAAATCCCAAGGTCTTGTATGATTCTCTCAAGTCCCGTTCAGAACTGAAAGTTGGTATCTTTACAAAGCTATCCGGGACTACCTACAAAGAAGTCCCCCTGGAGCCAGGAGAGTCGATCAAGTTTAAGGTGACAGCGTCTCCTGGTGAACGGCTGTCAATGGCGATGATGTTTGGGCAATCCAATGATGTCTTTGTTGCTACAAAGGTCGGAGGTGTCGCCTTGTTCGATGCCCAAAACAAAGCCATCAAGGGTGCCTTAACCAGCTCATTTCACTACTGGGACGCCGGAACCGAAGTGAATGAGGAGCCTGGCCTGGGCGCGAATCAAGCTCCACGTCAGAAGGCTGCCAACTCTGGGCCTGATGAAAAGGGTACAGTTTCTGCGCTCAAAGACAACAAAGATGCTAAAGGCTTCACCTTCCCTGCACTCGACAAGATCCTTCAAATAACCATCACTCCTGCTTCTTAAGCCGTCACTTTCTTAGAGAGCCACGAATGTTCACGAATTTTCGAAAAGATGGCTTGTATCATTACGAATATGTACTGACGAAAGGAAATCATCGATGTCATCAGACCCTTGTATTTTTTGCTTCCCACCGCGCAAGCAGGTCTTCTATGAGAGTGAGCTTGTGATCGGCCTCTGGGATGGTTTTCCCGTTTCATCGGGACATGCTCTGCTCATCACTCGTCGACATGTTGCGACCTGGTTTGATGCAACACCCGAAGAACAGCAAGCTTTAATGATAGCTGTTTCCGAAGCTCGTGAAGCTATCACAAAGCTGGAGCATCAGCCCGATGGTTATAATATCGGCATCAATGTGGGGGCTGCGGCAGGCCAGACTGTGCATCACCTTCATGTTCATGTTATCCCCCGATACCACGGCGATGTTGCTGACCCTCGTGGAGGTGTTCGATGGGTCATCCCCGAAAAAGCGAACTACCTGAGTCAGAATAAGGGGGCAGACTCAAATGTCGCTTCTCGTCCAGAGCAGGAACCCATGTTTGTACATGACTCCATCTCTACATACGATGTTTTTGGGGCGATACAACAAGATTCTTTGATTCAACTTCCACATTCGAACTCTTTTCTTGGTCATGATGACGCGCTGTTGCCACACTTGTGTGCACATATTGACTTATCTGAACGTGTTGATATGGCTGTGGCTTTTGTGATGAATACAGGGATTATCGCGATCGAAGAACATTTGCGTGATCTTCTTTTGAGGGGTGGACGACTACGTCTAATCACTGGAGATTATCTGTATCATACCGATCCACGAGCCCTGCGTCGCTTGCTCGATCTCATCGGAGAAGTTGAATTACGTGTGTTTGAGTCGCAGCAACGGAGCTTTCATCCGAAAGGTTATATCTTTCATCATGGAGAAGGTGAGCATGGTACAGCTATCGTGGGAAGCTCTAACCTTTCTAAGTCCGCGTTGCAAGGTGGGGTCGAGTGGAATTATCGCATTGTGACTTCTCGTGACAGGGAGGGATTTCAAAGTATGACTCTCGCCTTTGACGCTCTTTTTCAACACCCAAAGACCGTGCCTCTCACAGCTTCCTGGATTGATTCTTACGAGGAGAAGAGAAAACAAAAGAATGCAACACCAATGATAGGTGGTGCAAGTCTTCCTGGTGCGGGGGGGAGTAAATATGGAGGGAGTGATTTACCTCCTGAGGAAATCCCACTGCCCGCACCTCAACCACATATCATTCAGGAGGCTGCTCTCGCACAGCTTGAACTGACGAGAGAGCAAGGCAATCGTGCGGGGTTGGTTGTACTGGCTACAGGGTTAGGGAAAACTTGGTTGAGTGCCTTTGATAGCTTATCATTTGGGCGTGTGTTGTTTGTGGCACATCGTCAAGAAATCCTCGTTCAGGCTCGACGAACCTTTCGACGTATCCGTCCTGATGCATCGATGGGCTTGTATACAGGTAATGAAAAAGAACCTGAGGTCGATATACTCTTTGCTTCCATTCAGACCCTCAGCCGATCCCAACATCTGCATCAATTTTTACCAGATGCTTTTGATTATATTGTGGTGGACGAATTTCATCATGCCCATGCTAGAACGTATCGAAAATTTATCTCTTATTTTCAGCCACAATTCTTACTTGCATTAACTGCAACACCCGAGAGAACAGATGGTGGTAATCTGTTGCAACTTTGTGCTGAAAATCTAGTGTTTCGTTGTGATGTTTTGGAAGGGATCAAGCATGCGCTTCTCTGTCCTTTTCATTACTTTGGTGTTCCTGACAATGTTGATTACGCGCCGATCCCATGGCGCAATCGGAAGTTTGATGCAGAGTTACTTACAAAGAATTTAGCAACTCAGATTCGTGCACAAAATGTACTGGAGCAATATAAAGACAAAGCAGGTCAAAGGACACTTGCTTTTTGTTGTTCTCAAAAACATGCTGATTTTATGAAAGACTTTTTCTTCAAGGCAGGAAAGCGTGCTGCTTCCGTCCATTCTGGTCAACACTCTGATCCAAGAGCGGCTTCCTTACAGCTTTTGGCTACTGGTCAACTCGATATCATCTTTTCTGTTGATATGTTCAACGAAGGGTTGGATCTACCAGCCATTGATACGGTTATGATGTTACGACCTACAGGGTCACGTATTTTGTGGCTGCAACAGTTTGGTCGTGGTTTGCGGCGAGCGGAGGGCAAAGAGTTTCTCACGGTCATTGATTATATTGGAAACCACCGCTCTTTCTTGCTCAAACCAGCAACTCTTTTTCAGTCTATGTTTGGCGTGAAGGTGGGCCATGCAGGGCTGCGTAAAGCGTTCACACAACTCCAGTCCGAACAGCTTGAACTGCCTCCTGGTTGTCGTGTGAACTATGAGCTTAAAGCTATAGATATGTTGGAGTCATTGCTTCGTCCCACACAAGCCGTCGATTATATCTCAGACTTCTATGATGACTTCCTGGAAGAGCATGATATGCGTCCCACGGCTTCAGAAGTACTGCATGCTGGTTACAATGTTCACTCTTTACGTCAACGTCAACATTATCCTTCTTGGCTTGATTTTGTAAAACACAAAGGAAGCCTGACGAAAGCACAACAACATATCATGGATACAGAAGAGTTACGGTCGTTTTTGGTTAGCTTAGAGAAAACAAAGATGACAAAAAGCTATAAGATGGTTGTTTTACAAGCGATGCTTACACAAAATTTATTTCCTGGAGAAATTTCAATAGCGATGTTAGCTCAAGAAGTTAAACGAATGTTAGAACGCTCGGTAACTTTACGTGCTGATTGGAGTGGCTCTGTGGATAGCCTGCAAGCGATTCAAAAACAGCTTGTAAAGAACCCTATCCCGGCCTGGGTCGGTGGGAAAGGTATGGGTGGTCACTCTTATTTCTCCTATGAGAATAGGACTCTTCGCAGTACTCTCCTTGTTCCAGAAGAAGTTGTTGAAGCATTTCAGGATTTAGTTCAGGAGATTGTCGATTGGCGCATCGCTGACTATTTGCAAAAGAAGCTTGTGACAACTGAGTTGGAATCACGCTGAGTTCTTCAGTGTTCCCAATCTATATCACTGAGTTCTTCAGTGTTCCCAATCTATATCAGCGAGAGTCTACCCCTTGTTTGTCATAAGACCCCTCCCCCTATCACTTTCTGATGGGACTCCAACTTCCCCCTCCCCACCAACGGTGGAGGAGGGGGATAGAG
>JALTMC010000243.1 GCA_027005175.1 Myxococcales bacterium | reverse complement strand
ATCTTAATCTCTGCTAGCCCTGGTGGTGTGACTTCCAATCTCATGACCTATCTTGGAAAAGGTGATGTAGCCCTGTCCGTCTCTTTGACTGCCCTCTCTACCACTCTCTCTATCATCTTTACACCACTGCTTCTCACCTTGTATGTGACCAACATTCCACAGTTGAAAGTTCCTGTGATCGATGTTGCCAAGGTGATCCTGGTGCTGGTGATCATCCCTCTGTTTGTTGGTATGTTTGTGCGAAGCCGGGCAGAGAACTTTGCTCGAAAATCAGGAAAGTTCTTCTCTGTTCTCGGTGTCTTCTCGCTGATCTTCCTCATCGTTGTGGGAGTGTGGGGTAACCTTGAGATGTTTGCAGACACGGCACGCTACGGCTTTAAATTCTACCTCACCATCTTCCTGATCACACTCTCTGGTATGTTCTTGGGTCTCTTTGTCTCTAAGTTGCTTAAAGTTCCCAACGTACAAATCCGTGCGATCTCACTGGAAACAGGTTTGCAGAACGCTTCCCTTGCGATGACACTGGCTATTCTTTTGCAAGATCGAATGGGTGACTTTCATAGCTCCATGTTCTTCACATCAGCTATCTTTGGTTTGTGGATGTATGTGGCAGGTGCTATTGTGATCTTCCTCTTCCCCATCCTTCTCCCCATCCCCAACACCGATGCCTAATGAATCTTAATGAGGGCTTTTTTGATGGCGGCTTTGACGCCTTCATCCTCATCGGGATCTTTTGCCATCACGCGTAAAACACCAACACAAGCCAGGGCGGCCACTCCTCCAAGATTCGTGATGGCATGGATCGCTTCGATACGCATCTGAGCGTCGGCATCTTTGAGTGCACGAGTGAGTCCACCGATGGCAGCTTGGGGGTTGGCCATCTTGGTTTTTCCCAAGGCACGAGCAGCAGCGTATTTGACCCTGCTCTCCTCATCTTTTAATGCGTCAACTAACATCGGAATCGCCGGTCTGGCGTAAGGACCGAGTTTTTCCAACTCCTGTGCCGCATGTTCACGCTTACTTGTTTCTTCCGACTTTAATTCCTTCATCAAAGCCTGTACCTTTTTTTTGCGTGCATCCACGCCTTTTTTTTGGCACCCTGTCCATGTGAATAGTGCCACGAGTAATCCAAGCCAACAGTATCGATTCCATGTTTGCATTGTCTTTGCCCCTTTTGTGAGATTGGACGAACACCAACGATTCAAACCTACTCTACGCGAAGGACTACCACTCTTGCAATAGAATGAGTCGAGCGTGAGCACGTCGAAAGTCGAGCGTGAGCACGTCGAACGTTGAACGCTGGGTAGAACGTTTGCAGGTTGAAAGTTTGGCATTGAAGATGAGGGAGGCAGGGGAGGGAGATTGTTACCAGGGGAGAACTTCGCCGTTGGTATGCCAGAAGGTCCCGGAGGTGTTGAGGGTGAGTTCATCCATGCGGGCCACCAGTCCACGGACTGATTCAGATACGTCGATCATTCCGTTATTCCCGGTCATATCGGTGCGAACAAATCCGGGATGGAGAATTCCAACAGAGATCCCGCGAGCTTTGAGGTCGTGGGACAACGAGACTCCAGCCATATTCACTGCAGCCTTGGACATTCGATAGCCGTACCGGCTGCCAGAAGTGTTGTCAGCGATGGAGCCCATACGACTTGTAATAATTCCCACCTTGGAACCCGAACTCAGGTTCGGTAGCAAGTTTGTTGTGACGCGCAGAGGTCCAAGGCTATTGATCTCAAACTGCAGGCGGATCTGACCAAAGTCCATATTCTCAAGGCTCTCACCACGCATAATTCCGGCGTTGTTGATGAGCATATCGATAGGGACACCCGCCAATCGCTTGGCTAGCTCCGCGACCTGCTCGTCGGAGCCCACATCCACACCTGTCTCCACCTGAACACCCAAAGCATCTAACTCTGGGTTGCTGTTGCGACACACCGCGATGACATGATCGCCACGGGCTTTCAGTTGCCGACAAAACTCCAAACCAATTCCTCGATTGGCTCCTGTTACCAAAACCGTTGCCATTGTATTTCTCTCCTCTTTGCAGATTATTCTGCTTTCAAACCATATCGTGTTTGTCTTTATTCCTATCCTGCGAAAATGACTTGACACCTACCACGCCGTTCCTATTATATAAGCGAGTAGGCACTCGACAGTAGAGAGGAGAGGGGTGCGAGTCACTGTTTGATAGGAGCGGACCAGGTAGGAGCAGTGATTTAATAACTTGAACATACCGAATCGCATCTGCGAGAAGATTCCGGTTTTTCTACAAACGCATTTGTTCAACTTCTTTGGTCGCCACTCCTATGGAGTTGTATCACGTTTCCTTTCGTGCTTCGGGAATTTTAGGGTGAAGGAGGCTTGGTCGAGTTGTGGTCTGACAAACACAGCCCTACATTTTAGCGATGTTTGGACATTAGGTTTTGTATTGTAGAGTGGGGAAGAAGTCTTTGTGATGTTGCAAAGTAAGAGAGGCTTGTTGATGAGTAGGCGTTCAAAAGAAGAGAGACAGCAAGAGATCGGCCAAGTGGCGTTGCGTATTATTGGGATGCAAGGCTTTCATAAACTGACGACTTCGACTTTATCGCAAGAAGTTGGGTTGGCGGAAGGTACGATATTTCGGCATTTTCAGAACAAAGACGAGATTATCTTGGCGGCGGTACAAGAGTTGGAGAAGTTACTTTTCCAGGAAGCTTCGTCGGAGGACCCCAATCCGCTTCGTCGTCTGCGTGACTTTGTATTGTTTCGACTACAAGTTCTGCGTGAACATCCTGAAGTTAGAGATATTTTATTTAACGAACTGTTGGGGCGGACCAGTACAGAAGAATGGGGGCAACATATTAGTTCCATTCTGAAACGCTCCCTCGATTTTGTGAAGGCATGCTTGGAAGAAGCCCAAGAAAAGGGAATCGTGGCTTCTGACGTACCTACGGCAATGCTTGTTTGGATAGTAACAGGGGTCATGAAAGGAGCTTCAGGGGGTGCGCCTCATCATTTGGAAAAGGAAGGGATGTCACGAATGACACCAAAACAAGTTTGGACAACTCTTGAGCTACTACTTCGACGGACATTGTGATTTGGTATCTTTCTTTCGCTTCTTTCAAGAGGTACAACAACTCTTGAATTGTTACTTTGACGGACATTGTAACTTCTTCTTGTATTGATACAAAGGATCTCTTGGTTGGTATGGGCCTTCAGGAATCTCAGTGTGAGACAGAGCCATCTCTCTCTCGTTATTCTACCGTTCTTTTTGTATGCTTGCTGGGAGCTTTTCTTGCAGGTCGGGCTTGGTTTGCACAGCTTTCCATCACGGCTTTGGGTGGAAGTCCTATCGTTGGGTGGTGCGCTACTTTTCTTCTTTTGCTGACGCTACCTTGGTTGTGGAGACAGCCTCAGACTCTTCGAGGTCGAGAGTGGATCAAATCGTTGTGGCCTTCGGGAATGGATGGATCTAGGACTCCTTACCTGCTGGTTACGCTTGTGCTGGTTGTGGCTCTTTGGCCGATCCCTGTGGGTACTCTTCCTATCAGCCAGGATCACGGTAATCACTATCTCGCCACGCATATCTTTGTATACGATATGGTGGCGAATGGTCATCTCTTTGGGTGGACTGATCGGATTGGTGTAGGCCTCCCTTTTGGCGATGTCTACGGCACCATGGCCTACTTGGTAACAGGTGCTTTGACTCTACTTAGTTTTGGCCTGCTCCCTTTGTCCGTGAGTTATTCGTTTGGGATCTTTCTTGTGTGGTGGATTCCGTCGATGGCGATTGTGGCTTGGGCTCGTCGCCTTGGTGTTGGCTCTCTCGCTCCTGTTGTTGCGGGCTGTTTGTTTGTTCTTGATGCTGGCGGGGACCGAGAAGGGGGGTGGGTCTACAGCATGTTTCATGGTGTCTGGCCTCAACTTTTGGCCACTGGGGTTTGGTTGTGGACACTCTTAAGTCTCGTCCGTCTGATGGAGAAGCAAACTTGGCGACGATTTGGGGCAGTGATCGTATTGACAGGTCTCGCTCTATGGGCTCACCCGATGAATGCGATTAACCTGCCTCTCTCTTCCGCGCTCTTGGTGATGTGGTCTTTGTTGAAATGGGGTCCTGATGAGAGCGCGACGTCGTCTTCGGTGGGCGGTTTGTGGAGCTTTCTTGCGTTGGGACTCGGCGGTATCATCGGGTGCTTGTGGCTGGTCCACCTCTTTGTTGCTGCTCCTTATCTCGGTGAATATACGGCGTATTGGAAATCTTTACCCTCCCTCATGCATGGCTTGCTTCAAGGGGAACTCTTCGATAACCAGATCGCCGCGTTTGGTCTTCTTTCTCTTGTGGGTATTGTTGGAGTGTGGCGCCGACAGCAACGTCTGGGTCTGTTCTCACTCGTGCTTTGTGCGGGCTTTCTTCTTGTGGGTAGCATGGACCTCTTTGCTCTTTTTGACCTTGGCCTTCATCCCAGTCATAAGCTCTTTATGTTTCGCCGACTCTCGGTCTCGATTAAACCATTCTGGTTTGTTTTTGCAGGGATTGGGACCGCGTTGTTGTGGGAGGGGTGGCAGAGGATCTCGGTAACACGAGCTGTGCCGTTACCAGCTAAGATACTTTTTGGGGTGGCGATGGCACCTCTTGTGTGGTCTTCTGCGGTGGCGATGCCGCGTCTGATCAAGTCTCCTGTTTTGCGAACAATGACAGCAGAACGTGCAGAATTAACGCTTCACCTCAAACGAATTCGTCAGGCCATGAGGCAAGAGAGCAAGCGATTTCCAAAGAGGATCTTGCGCATGGTGCAGTGGCGGGCGAATCGTGGGGATGGTAGCTATGGGTTGTTTTTGGTTGCAGACGAAAACTGGTCTTCTCTTCCCACCTCAACGCCACCTTGTCAGGCTTTTGTATGGGGGAATGCGCTACCCAATTTTAAGATGATGAAGTGGTTTGGGGCGACGCATTTGTTGTCTCTTGTGCCTCAAAAGCGCTCTGATCTTACGCTCCTTGTTCGCTCGGGACGCTATTTTTTGTATCGAATTGAACTCAAACAAACATCCTATCCTGTGCGTTTGGAGGGGCCTGGAAAAGTCGAAGTGTTGTCCTGGAAGCCGATGCAGCGAAGGCTTCGTTTGTCAGGTGTATCATTCAAGTCTCGTTTGATTATCGGCTTACCTCCCTATCACAAATGGGTCTTGCGCTATGAGCCTCAGACCACAGGCCGTGGGTCGCAGAACTCAAATCATAAGTCTCAGCTTTCCTTGAAGCTTTATCCATGGAAGGGCTTTCGAATCTCCAGGGTGAGTGGCTTGTCGAATGGCATTCTTACTCTGACATACCAGAGCAAAACGATCGAGGTCATCTTTTTGTGGTTGGGTGGTTTTGTGTTATTGCTGGCGTTGGTTTTTTTGGGATTGGGTCATCGAGAGTTACCGCTTCGACTGACAGAGGCTTGGGGGCATCGGATCAGTCTCTTCTCTGGCTGGTTTCTGATGGCGGGAATCGTGGGTGGCTTTTTGATGCTCTTCTGGCTACAGGAAGTGGCAGTACAAAGTGAGTATGCTGAACCGAAATTCCCTCGGGTGTTGCAAGTCTTGCACAGTCGTGGGTTGTCTTCCTTTGACTACTCACCGAAGCCTTATTGTGTTCCACCTTTTGATCGCAGGCTGCGAACGTCGTGTCATGAATATGATCTGAAGCCACGACTGGTTCCTGGACCACGGCGCTGGGAGCGCTTACCCAAGAATATTCGCGTGGTTCCCGGTGCTGAAAACTATGCCAATACACAAGCCAAACAGTCGAAGCGTTTGGGGATACGGTACTGGAATCGCATCCCTTCTTGTCTGTTGTTTGGGATACCGGGGCGTGGGAAATCTGTCTTACGATTTCGGTTGCCTCCAAACACCCGACTTCTGAAGGGACAGTTTCACTGGTCTCACGGAGAGATTTATCGAATCCTTCTTCTCAATGGAAAGCCTCATCTTCTCAGTGGTCATAAACCATTTCGTATCGCCTTGTCTCCTCATACCAAAGACGTTATGCTCATCGTTCACAGCCGCAAACACATGCAAAAGATATGTCTGGAGTTGGTGGCTCTTGGAGAATCGAAGTCGCCTTGAATGATTCATGAGCATTCTGTTCGGAGCGAAAAATCCTGGCCTGAGGTGCGACGAGGTATCGGCTGATCTTACTCGGTCCTCTCTAGGGGCGTCGTCGGAGGAAGAGGAAACCCAGCAGGAACAGGGCAAGGAGGGGGG
>JALTMC010000242.1 GCA_027005175.1 Myxococcales bacterium | reverse complement strand
GTGCAGCAGGTGCCGGGTTTGCCGCAGGGGTAGCAGCTCTTGGTGCCGGATTGGGTGGTACTGTTGGGGGTGTGTGACGAGGGGTTTGTGCGATCACCTGTGTCAACAGAAAGATGCCGACCAATCCAAACATGAGACCCCATACACCAATGGCAACAAATCGTTTCATCAGAAAAAAACCTCTTATGTTACGGGCGTGGAAACCCCCTCCAGAATCTACAGGACGAAGTCCGGATTGGGTGGGGATCGTTGACCTCTTACTCCTTACTTTTGTCTGTCTCCGGGGCAGGAGTTGTACTTCCTTCCAGGCTTGAGGCTGGAGGGTTTGTATTTGCACGCTTGCGTTGAGCTGGAGAGAGGTTCTTGAGCGCGCCTTCGTGTCGAATCTCTCCGTTGTGGGTCACAATGGAGCCATTTGTGATTGGGTCTTCAAAGTCCAACTGTAGCTCAACTTCAGGGTACAGATGACGCAGCACCGCCAGGATATTATTGGCATACATCGCGCTGGCGTCGATGGGTTGTGTTGCAGCGAGATTTTTGGGTGCGAGGATCGTGACACCGTGTTTGCTTACTTCTTCGCCAAGCACAGAGAGGGCACAGTTTCCACCTTTTTCACCGGCAGCGAGATCGACAATCACGCTGCCTGCCCTCATGGCCTGAACAGTCTCTTCTGGGACCAGCATGGGAGCGGGCTTTCCTGGCACAAGAGCCGTTGTGATCACCACATCAGCATGGATCATATGCTTTCGTACGAGATCTTGTTGACGTTTTAAGAAATCGGCGGAGACTTCTTTTGCGTAGCCACCGCTGTCTTCCATGCCTGCGTCCATCTCTATTTCGATAAATCGACCTCCAAGGCTTTCCACCTGCTCTTTCACGGCGGGGCGGATGTCGGAGACTTCCACCACTGCACCGAGCCGCTTGGCTGTTGCAATGGCCTGTAGACCTGCAACACCGGCACCAAGAACCACCACTTTGGCAGGCTTAATGGTTCCCGAGGCTGTCATCATCATAGGGAATAGTTTGGGCAAGGCATTGGCTGCCAGGATCACGGCTTTGTATCCGGCGATATTGCTTTGGGATGTCAGAGCATCCATACTTTGGGCTCGTGAGATCCGTGGGATCTGATCCATGGCAAAGACAGTGGCTTGAGCGGTAGCCAGACGCTGTAGTATGACGAGATTTTGGATAGGCCAGAGGAAACTGATCAACAGAGCCCCTGGTTTGAGTTTGGAGGCTTCATCCAGATTGAGATCTTTGCGATACACGGGAGGGTGAAGTTTGAGCACGATATCTGCGACCCAGTAAGCCGAGCGTGGGTCCGAACTGACTTCAGCTCCTGCATTTCGGTAGTCTTCGTCTGCAAAGGAAGATAGCACTCCAGCGCCCGACTCAAGGACGACACGAAATCCCTTCTTTGTCAGGGCTCGTACCGAGGCCGGAGTGGCCGCAACTCTGGTTTCTCCAGGTTCCGTTTCTCGGGGCACAAACACTACAGGCATGTTTTGTTCTCTCTCTAGAGGAAGGTTGAACTGGCTAGAACGGAGGATAGGGTGCAAGTTCTGGGTGCAAGTTCAGCAGGAGAAAAGGAACAACCCGAACTTGGTTGGGTACGCACAGTTGAAGCGACTACAGTGAACGCTTCATTTCGAACAGGAGCGGGCAGAGAGCAGCTCCTGTTCGAAGGAAAGTTTCTCAGAGTAAGTGGGGTTGTATGCTCTGACCGTTATCGCTTGTCTTCGAAGAACTTTGCGTTGCTCTCGATATACTTTTGCCACTCATCAGGTACTTCACTCTCTTCAAAGATCGCATCTACCGGGCATTCGGGCTCACAAGCACCACAGTCAATACATTCTTCGGGGTCGATATAGAGCTGGACACCTTTGATGTCATCCATCTCTTTAATCTCTTCACCACGAACGGAGTCTGGGTACTGAGGGCCGTGAATACAATCCACAGGGCAGACCTCTACACAAGCTGTATCGCAAACTGACACACAAGGTTCAGCAATAATATACGTCATTCGAATTTCTCCTCACACAAGAGCGTTGAATTGTGTTTGATTTGCCAGCATTATGGGCTCTCTCGAAGAGCCCAAGAAAGTGCAAGATACTCCGATTAAAAGTTCGAGTCAAGCCACTTGATCTTCCATCTCAAAGTCATGTGTCATCATGTGTCATAGAGTCTTTGTTCTTGGCTTGCACTCCCGCTGGTCGAAGGTTAATATGTCTTCTTGTAGGTGCTTGCTTCAAAGAGCTGGGCTTGCCACAATGGTTTTGTCTTTCTTGGATCTTTGGCTGAACAGAAAAGATATGTTTTGAGGAGGGGAGTTTTTTTGTGACGAGTTCGCATATTTCGCTTTGTACCGTGACACCAAAGGCGTTCAAAGAACAAATCGAATGCTTTGACCAGGCTGTTCTTGAAACACCAGATATTGCTACTTTTTGTTCAGGCAGTGACTGGATTCTTACAGCTCATGAGACCCTTCATCCTCCGCGTCCTATGCACGCATGGTGTCGTGATGGTCATTGGCTGCTTGCCTCTATGGGTGAACTTCCTCCTTTTGCAAGGGTACTTCAGCCCCTTGAGATGACCTGGGCCTTTGGATGCCCTCTGAGCGGGCCTGATCCTTCGATCTCACTCCAAATCCTTTTTGATGTGATCCGAGAACCACACCTCTTCTGGCAGGTCATCATGTTGACCGGGATTCCAGAAAACTCAACACTATGGAGCGAGCTTCAGCAGCGACTGGAAGGGCGATACGCCTATGAGGTCTTTGAAGGCGCTGATTGCATTCAGAGTCATATTAACGAAGGAGCCGACGCCTTCTTATCGTGTCGAAGCTCAAAATTCCGCGCCAATCTGCGACGCAGTGAGCGTCAAGCAGATCAACACGGGATTACTTACGAGTTGATTACAGACTTCTCCGATCCCGATACTTTGTTTCAGCGAATGATGCAGGTTGAACAATCCTCCTGGAAGTTTGCTTCCGGTCGAAGCATCTTTTTGATCGGTAGATACAGAGCTTTTTATGAGAAGCTGCTCCACCGCCTGACTGCCAATGGTCGTTTGCGCTTGTTGTTTGCACAACAGGATGGTCAAGATGTCGCCTATGTGTTTGGCGGTGTCTTAGGCTCCGTGTACCGCGGATTTCAACTCAGTTACGACAACAACTTCGCCGCATACAGCCTGGGGCACCTTGTACAATGGCAGATGATCCAACAACTTGCTCAAGAGTCTGTCGAACTCTATGATCTTGGTATGGTCATGGACTACAAAAAACGATGGGCCGATCACACTCTTAAACTCCTCAATGTTGTGATCTTCTCTCCCCACTTCTAAGCCTCCTCCTCCACTTGAAACGCGTTTCTCCCCGTATTTTCGAGACTTTTCTTCCACTTTCTCAATAAGACCTTTGCCAACCAGAGCTTGCTTCAATCGCATGTTCTCTCGTTCCATATTCATGTTTATATTCATGTTCTTTTGTGAAGTGTCGTTGTTGTACTCAAACGACTTGTGTTGTGTCCTCAAACAAAAGACACTCTCAAAACGGCTTCTTTTTCGAAAGCTTGAGTGCTTTTTTATTGAATTTTTTTTGTAACTTTTGTCCGTGAGGTCACGACGATAGAACAAGTTGTTTTGGTTGTGATTGATTCCGATTTCTTTCTTTCTTTCTTTCATGAATAAAACACTGACAAGCTTATTACCGAGAAAACAGAGTCAGATGATGGATCTTTAAATCTGCCTTTGGCCTACATCGTATCGAGGGTCTAGTGATGTATGTAACGCTTTTGGTTGTTGAGTCCGATCATGAGTCGGGTCAAGTACTCTCTACATATCTGGAGCAGCAATCCTATCATGTTGTTTTGGTGGAAGGTCCGAAGCAGGCACGCGAAACGCTGGTAGAGCTATCACCCTCCGTCATCTTGGCTGATCTCGATGAAGCAGGAGAAGAGTGGCAGGAGTTTTATCACTGGCTTCGAGAAACGTCGAAGCATTCGAAGACGCCTTGTCTATGGCTGACCAGTCGAATCTCAGAGGTCTTTCGTTCTTTTTCGAAGGGGGTCTATGATCACTTGTTGCAAAAGCCTCTTGATCCAGACGTCTTTCTGGATCTGCTCGCATCCAAAACAGGGCATGATCGGCTCTCGAAAGCTTCTCTTGTCTCAGAAGAGCCCGAACGTATCGAGCTGTCTGAGGAGCCTGTTCTGCCTACTCTCTCTCAAAAACCAGGACCTTTGGGTGATTCTGTTGTGGATGATTGGGTGCGATCTCTACAGGGTCGGATGATCGGCTCTGTCAGGCTGGAGAAGGAGGTGGGACGCGGTGGAATGGGTGTTGTCTTCCAGGGTAGTCAGACTTCTCTACATCGGAACGTCGCTGTCAAAATCATGCTCCCTCAGCTAACCAAGAAGCTGGCAACCGTGGAGCGATTTCAGCGAGAAGCTTTGGCCACAGCGAAGCTCAAAAGCCCACATATTGTGCAAATCTTTGAGGCAGGAACAACAGAAGACCAACTTTTTTTTCTGGTGATGGAGTGGCTTGAGGGCGAGACTCTTGAAGAGCGGATCCAGCGTGACAAACATATCGCAGCAGGGGATGCTCTCGATCTTATGATACAGACCACAAGTGGTCTGATGGTTGCTCATGAAGCGGGCTTGATTCACCGTGATCTGAAACCATCCAACCTGATTGTTGGAAGTGATGGACATGTCTCCATCACAGACTTTGGTCTGGTATACAACCAGCATACCCCACGCCATACGCAGTCGGGTATTGTTGTGGGGACACCGCACTATCTATCGCCTGAGCAAGCTTCGGGGCAAGGGATTGATGCTCGCAGTGATATCTACGCTTTGGGTGTTTTGTTTTTTGAGTTGCTCACAGGACATGTCCCCTTTCGGGCTGACAATCTGACAGATCTGCTGATCGCACACATTCAGAAGCCCCTTCCGGATCCTCGGCAGTCTGTTCCGAGTGTTCCTGAGAGCTTTGTCCCCATTCTCAACAAGATGGCAGCCAAAGATCCGAGAAAACGCTATCAAAGTGCCAGCGAACTTTACCAGAGTTTGCAGCGTCTTTCGCGGTCCTGGAAAAGCATAGGAGGGCCTTTCCCAACAAATGAGTTACCAGTCACAGACCATGTGGTGGATGTCATGATGGACTGGGGAGAACCAGAGCCTCTTCGCAATGAGAACGAACTTCTTCAAACTCAGGTGATTGTACCCATGATTCAAACCAATCAGCCCTCTACATTGTCATCCGGTGATCTGTCCCACCATGGATTCTACAAACAGGCTTTATCGTTGGCTCCCTCCAGCCTGACGCCATCTTCTCCTCATTGGAGTGCCTTGCAAATGCAAGGGATGATGTTGGTGGATTACCAAGGTACTCTGCTTCAACAAGAAGGTGCTGTGCAGGCGCATTGGCACTCTGCCCTCGCTGTGCTGTTGGGTCATGTTCAACAGATTTTGAGTGCCGCACCGCTCGGAACTTGGGAATATACAGTCCTGGAAACCTCTTACGCGGCCTTATTTTTGCTGCCAAAAGCGAACCATCAAATCTTGGCCATTGTACGCCCACCGCGTGAGCAAAACCAGCCAGCACAAGGGCCGCAGTCCTCGTCTTCTGTGCATGATGTTGGAGTGACTTTCTCACGTGTGATGCAAAGCCTTCACGCCTTGGCAGGAGTGACGAATATCCTGTTGTATGACGCAGCAGTGCAGTTGATGGATGCGCGTCTGGACAACCAGACCGATCCTTATGATTATCCACTTAAAATGAGTCCGATTATCCATATGCTTCAGGCCATCCCTTGGGAAGAGAGCTCTCTTACCTGCCGATTTTCGGATGGCACGATGCGATTCTGGCCCATAAATGGAGCGTTCTTGTGTGCCCAAACCACACCACAATGCAACCAATCTCTGCTGTCCATGATGGTTCAGCGACAGAGTTCTGTTGCTGTAAAGCCTTCTCCATCGCTTGGAATGGCATCTCCAGGTGCTCCATCAACTCCCGGCTCGGGTCTTTATCCAAGTCAAGGGATGTCGTCTCCAGGTTCTTCGTCAGTTCCCGGCTCGGGCCTTTACCCAAGTCAGTATGGGACACCTGCTCCTCCCTCGTTTCAACCTCATGTCTCTGGAGCGTCGGCAGAGCATCGGTTCGGTGGTGTCTCTGCAACATCACAGGCTTCGGTATTCCCGCCGTATTCTGGTTCTCCGTCCTCCTCTTCTGTCGCGATGAAAACCTTGAGTCACTCCTCGACCGGTTCGGTGGCACCGGTCACACCACTGCCTGCCAACAATCCAGACGATTGTATGACCCCTGATACAATCCAGCAGCTAACACAACTTCTTACCAAGTATACCGGTCCTATCGGCAAGATCGTTATCTCCAAGACCATGCGGAAGATGGGCTTTTCGTTGGAACATTTCCCCATCGAACTCACTTCGCAATTGTTGGAGCATCTCGCTGCACGTATCAAAGGTTCGAAAAAAGAGAACTTTCTCAAGCAGTCCGATGCTTTGGTCTTAAAGCAACATGCGCACTCGTAGTCCAAATGGCGGATGTGATTCTCGCGATGAACAAGGTGAACGAACCGGTCTCGCACTGTGTTGAAAAGGAAGAGGTTAAACTATGAAGATGTTGTTTGGTTTGCGTTCGAAGATTCTGTTGATGACGCTCGGTTTGTTAGTCTCCTCGATCAGTGCTCTGACCTATCTGGCATATCTACGTATCTACAATGAGCAGGAGAAAGAGATCGGAATTCGCCTCAAAGCCATTGCTGTGACAAGTGCTCTGATGCTTGACGGCTCTCTTCACAACAAAGTTCGCAGACCTGAAGATGCGAAATCACCCGCATTTATGAAGCTCCGTAAGATACTTCGCAACGTCAAAAAAAGTAACAATCTCGATACAGAGATATATACCTTTCGCAAAGATGGAAATCGGCTGCGATTTATCATCATGACAAACAAAAAGCCTTATGTTGGCGATACATACCAACTTAAGGATCGAATGAAGTCGGCTTTGTTGGAAGGGAAACCTAGCTATTCCCGGATCTTCCGTGATCAGTATGGAGCCTGGATCTCTGCCTATGCACCCATTCGCGACGCCAAAGGTAAAGTTGTTGGTATCCTTGACATCGATCACAAACTCTCCACCTTTACCTCCGAATTGCAAGAAAAGATGTTCTGGATCTATATCTTTGGTGGCATCTTGTTCTTCTTGGCTTTGTGGTTGAGCATCTCGCTCTCGGGCCGATTGGTACGTCATGTCAAACACTTGCGCAATGTCATGGAAGAACTCTCCATGGGCAACATGGATGTCCGAATCAATATCCGATCTCGCGATGAAATTGGTGAACTTGCAGTCTCCCTCGAACGCCTTCGGGAAAGCCTCCGGATCGCTATGGAGATGATCGAAGAAGACAACGAATAGCTTTGAGTGGATCCGCGCGAGTCGCGAGATGTGTTGTGTATTTTGCAAAAGCCAAAGCCAGTGGAGCGATGTGGACTATGGCTTTCCAAAGATCACCTGTTGGACCCATGTGGAGCCAAAGGTGCGGGTACAGAAGTCGCGTAGGGGCTTGGCTTGCGAGCTGATTTGTAGCTCTTTGAGGAAGGTGTCTTGCTTGGCCCATTGGAAGTCTTTCATCACAGCAGCGATGCGATAGTATCGCATCGTCTCGGCACCGAGCCATGCCGTGAAATCGAGGAATCTTGTGTAGTTTTTGAAGTAGGTGGGGGCATTGGCCTCTACGGCCATAGCCGTGGCCATCCCATAAACAAAGAATTCAAGGGGACCCATCGCAGCGTCCCGCCAGCCATAGCTCCACTTTCCTTTCTTTACCAAGTCAATGCCAGCGGCAGTTCCGTTCACATACGAAACCCACTCATCGTACAGATACAGTGGACGAGAGTTCCAGGCGGTAGAGCCTGTGACATAAAGATTGTATCGACTGCCTCGCATATTGCTCGGTATGTACTGGGCGACCTTTGACTTACTCATCGGTGGTTCTTCAAGGAGGTACCAACGACCTTGCAACAGATAAAAGGCATTCGCCTGTTTGCCTGTTGTATTAAACTTGTTGCGCAAGTAACTGTTGATACCGTGGGTTGTCTCATGACCCTTGGTCACCAGATCGCTGTAGGGGTTTGAGTCACCGGGGGCTTCGTGGTTTACGATGTCAGTTAAGACGGGTCCCCAGGCTGAGCTGGTGCGAGCGTTTTGTTTGGGAAATTGTGAAAATGTCAGGTTCTTCCCATGCTTCCAACCTGTGTTGTTGGGGGGGGACTCCGGTCTCGTTTCAGGGGAACTTCTTCCGTCGGGTGTACTGGGGAACTCTGGCCTTGTGTCGGGAAGACTCCCACCATCGGGTTTGTTGGGCTCCTGGGATGGGCTGTTGGAGCACTGTCGATTCACACAATATCGTTGGCTACCACACATCGACGTTCGGCAATCTGTGTCTGACGAACATGAAGCAGGGCATGCGTCTACTGTACACCGTCCGCTTTTGCAGGACTGACCGGTCAAACAAGGGTAAGCTCGGCCCCAAATCGTACACCTTTGAGGGCCGATCTGACAAACCTTAATCTTGCTTCCAGCACACTGGGTTGTGCCATTTCTGCAAGCGTCCTGGCAATTTTTTTTCTCTCGACAGTATCCATGGATGCAGGTTTGTGAGTTGGGGCAGGGCAGAGGTGTATCCCACCCGAGGCAGCCCAACGAACTTTTGCGACAGATCTGGATATAGTCTCCAGAGCACCGTGTTTCCTTGAGTTTGCAGGCGTTGTTGCACTTTTTTTCTAGCACACACCGACGGTTTCGACAGATCTGACCCGGCAAGCAGGCATAAGCTGGCCCCCACTCCGTACAGCCCCTAGGGCCGGGCGAACAGGCTTGAATTTGCTTGCCAAGACACTGTGTTTGGCCTGGAGTACAAGCATTTTGACACTTGGGTTGAGAGCATCCACCATTGAGACAAAAGAGTTGCTTGGGACACTGAACCGGGGCAGACCACTCTGTACAAGGATTGGTTGCGCTGGGACTACACACAGAAACCATTCCAGACGTACAGCGTTTCTCACCCCGCTTGCACTGATCGACACAATTCTTTGTATTGTTGTTTCCATTGGTATTGTTGTTTCCATTGGTATTGTTGTTTCCATTGGTATTGTTGTTTCCGCCTCTGACACACAATCCATTTTGACAGATCGTGTGGGATGGGCAGGTTAAGATCTGTTCACGCAGACGTCCACAGTTATCGACCCAAAAGAGATCTTGACCATTGCATTGTTTGGAGTGGAACTTTTGGTCGCAACTTTCTTGCCCTTTGCAAGATGCAAGGGGGGGCTGGCTGATACAGGTTTGACCTGTGAGGCAAGGCTTGATCTGCCATTGGAAACAACCTGTTCTAAGGTCTTGTTGGCAGATGATCAAGCCTGACGGACTGCAATGGGTCTCGTTCGGAGTGCAACTATTTTCGCATCGTTTTCCGTTGTTGGAGCAATCGACGCCACCCAACACCACCAAAACTAACAACAATGCCCAGGAATAGAAATGCCGCATAGCTGCCTCATTCAAACTACAATCCCATGCTGTGGGTGCAAAATATTGATCTTCATCATACTTCTTTTGAATACATTATCGGAAAGGAGGATTTGTTGTTGCGTTTGGCTGAAAAGAAGAGTTGTGGTTGTGTTTGGATTTTGCTGACGTGTGCCTCTTGACAGAACACTTTTGGCTCTTCTACATAGGGAGAGAAGGGTCAATAAACGGTAGGAACGTCGCCTGAATAGGGCTGGACAGGGCAAGCAGCAAGGGATGATCGAATGCCACATTATTATACTTTGGGAGAGATCCCAGCCAAGCGTCATATACAGTTTCGTCGTCCTGACGGTGAATTGTATTCGGAGGAACTGGTAAGCAGTGAAGGGTTTTCCAGTCTTTGTTCGTTGGTGTACCATGTTCACCCTCCCACTGTCGTAAAGCGAATGGGTGAGGCTCGCTCTGTCAAACCAATCATTGCTGTCGATAACAATATGCAGAACCGGAGCTTTTCAGGATTTAAAGTCCTCCCTGTGGATGACTATCTGGAGAGTCGGCGGATCATCTTAACCAACAATGATCTTCAAATCTCTCTGGCGGCTCCGCGCAAGTCGATGACGGACTACTTTTATAAGAACACACAGTCTGACGAAGTGTTGTTTGTTCACGAAGGGCAAGGTGCTTTGAAGTCAGGTTATGGCTCTCTTGTTTTTAGCCCAGGAGACTATCTCGTCATTCCCAGAGGCACGATCTATCAGATCCACTTTGATACACCCGAGAATCGGTTGTTCATTGTTGAATCTCACAGTCCGATAGTGACACCCAAGAGATACCGTAACTCGTTTGGTCAGTTGTTGGAGCACTCTCCCTTTTGCGAACGCGATCTACGCAAGCCAGCCGATCTTGTGACACATGACGAGAAGGGAGAGTTCTCCATTGTCATGAAGAAACAACATATGCATCATGAGCTGGTATACGGCTATCACCCCTTTGATTTTGTGGGTTGGGACGGTTATCTCTTTCCTTATGCCTTTTCCATTCACGAGTTTGAACCGATCACAGGGCGTGTTCATCAGCCTCCCCCCGTACACCAGACATTTGCCTCAGCAGGGTTTGTGATCTGTTCTTTCTGTCCACGCTTGTACGATTACCATCCCGAGTCGATCCCAGCTCCTTACAATCACAGCAATATCGATTCGGATGAAGTCTTGTATTATGTGGAAGGCGAGTTTATGAGCCGCAAACATGTCGAACGTGGGATGATCACACTGCATCCCATGGGGATTCCCCACGGCCCACATCCGGGAGCGGTTGAGAAGTCGATCGGCAAAAAAGGCACCAAAGAACTCGCTGTTATGGTAGATACTTTTAAGCCTCTTATGTTGACCAGCGAGGCGATCGATCTCGAAGATAACTCGTATTACAAGTCGTGGGATGATTAAAAGATGAGTGAGCAAACCAAAGAAACGTTGCCCTTGCGGGGTATCGATCACGTTGAATTCTATGTGGGCAATGCCAAGCAAGCAGCACATTTTTACAAAACGGCTTTTGGGTTTCAGTCTCTGGCTTATGCCGGACCTGAAACTGGAGTTCGCGACCGGGCTTCCTATGTCTTGCAGCAAAAGAAAGTCACATTTATCTTCACGTCTCCATTGCATGAAGATCATCCCATCTCGGATCATATTAAGAAACATGGTGACGGTGTTCGTACGATCGCTTTTGAAGTGGAGGATGCGGCTCATTCCTGGCAGGAAACAACAAGTCGAGGTGCTACATCCTTTCAAGAGCCCACCACCCAAAAGGATGAGAATGGGACAGTTGTTGTCTCAGGTATTCACACCTATGGTGACACCATTCATCTGTTTGTGGATCGAAATCACTATGACGGTCCCTTCCTTCCCGGCTACGAAGCCTGGAGTTCCCACTACAATCCAGAGCCTACAGGGCTGATCTATGTGGATCACTGTGTGGGGAATGTTGGTTGGGGTCAGATGAACACTTGGTGTGAGTTTTATCGGAATGTGATGGGCTTTGACCAGCTCATCTCCTTTGATGATAAAGATATCTCTACAGAGTTTACCGCTCTCATGAGCAAGGTGATGACAAGCAGCAATCAAAAGGTCAAATTCCCGATCAATGAACCTGCCAAAGGGAAAAAGAAATCACAAATCGAAGAATATATTGAGTTCTATAATGGTGCAGGCGTACAACACGTCGCGATCGGTACAGGCGATATCCTGACCACAGTCACCCAACTGCGTGATCGTGGTGTCGAATTCCTCTATGTTCCCGGCACATACTATGATGATCTTATCGATCGAGTCGGAGAGATTGAAGAAGAACTTCAACAGATACGAGAGCTTGGCATCTTAGTTGACCGCGATGAAGACGGGTACCTGCTCCAGATCTTTACCAAACCTGTCCAAGATCGTCCCACCGTCTTCTTTGAAATCATTCAACGCAAAGGGGCTCGCTCCTTTGGCAAAGGAAACTTCAAGGCCCTGTTCGAGTCCATCGAACGCGAACAAGAACGACGCGGCAATCTCTAACAGGGTGAATGTGGGGTAGCTGCCGCAAGTAGAGTGGCGAGTCTTTGCTATAAGCGGAGCGGTAAGTCTCTGCTGCAAGTAGAGTGGTGGGTCTTTGCTGTAAGAGCAGTGGTGGTCGTTTGCTGTAAGAGCAGTGGTGGGTGTTTGCTGCAAGTGGAGTGGTGGGTGTTTGCTGCAAGTGGAGTGGTGGGTGTTTGCTGTAAGTGGAGTGGTGGGTGTTTTTAAGCGGAGCGGTGGGGTTGCCAGGGTGCGTAAGGTTGTCCACGGAGGCTAACACCGGTGCCACGCCAGCCATCACCGCCTTGGAACTGGGTCCATCGAAGTTGGACAGAGCTTCGTTCGTAGAAGTCGCGATAGTATTTGACATCAAGTTTGTCACGAACACTGAAGGATTGTTCTGTGCCGCGTGGACGAAGTGCTTGCAAATAGGTTCCACCAACGGAACCGCGTCCTAGCTGACGAATGGGAGGCATGGTTTTGACTCCTGAGTAAGGATCCACCACGTGGATATGATTGTTGAGGGGTCGGGTTTCTATCCAGGGGATAGTCTATCAGGTTTTCTTGTTCGTTCTCTAATACGATGTTCATTGTATTGTATTTTTTGAAAAGAGCAAGAGGAGAGCATCGATCCTTACATGGATCTTCTTTCTCCCTGATGATCAAGTATCGGACTCTTTTTGATTTCGTTTCGCTTTTTTTGTCTATGCGAACAAAAATTGAACTTGCAGAGGCTTCACTTTCTGTGCTACTCAGACACTCCAATGGGGAGAAGTGCGTGTTTTTTTGCACTCTGTGTGATTTAATCCTGTGAGGTTTGTGTCGGGCAAACACGCTCTAGCTCATGAGGTGCTGGTTTTAGGCTAGCCCAACGTAGCTAAGGTTTCAGGTGTGAGTGATGTCTGATTTGGGTCCGACGGAACCACCAAGAAGAAATTTTTTTTCTCATTTGCGATAAATCCAAAACGATAGACAGACTAGAAGTGCTAGTAACGTGATTTTGTGATTCAGATCACAGTCGGCATGCTAGTTGTCATCGCACAGGATACAACATCCTTTTGTAATGATACGTCGGGTATTACATAAATATTCCCGGCAAGGCCCGGATCTGATCTGACGAGATAGATCCCGATGTGAGAACTGGTAAAGGTTATGAAGAAGTTAGTAGTTGTGTTGGCAGTTTTGTTTGTGGTTGGTTCTTTTGGAGCATCCCAGGTCAAGGCAGAACCGTACAGTGGTATTTCTGACGATTTGGATATCCGCAAAAGTTCGCATTGGCGGCGTAAGGTGTCATGGATGCCTCGATTCAGCCTGCGTTATGGTGTGGGGTACACGCCAGCGTGGTTTGCACCAGCGAATGGTGAGGCATCTCCCTATGTCTCTGGTGGGTTAGGTATTGGTGTGAGTTGGGGATTGGCCCAAGCGGGTGTTCGAGGGTACTGGAGTGATCTCGGGATTAGTGTGGGGTGGGGCTTAAGTCATATGCTCTCCGACAATGCAGGTGGTGGTCAGTATGCTCGTCAAACCTACTCACGCGACATCGGTGTGAGCCTAGGAAAAACCTTGTTTGTGGAAAAGAACACAGGGATTCGATTGGGCTTTGGTGTCGGTTTCAAGATTCCGATCTCTCTTCGATCTCGCCAACGTACTGTCATTACCAGTGTTTCTCCTGGGTTAAGCCTGACAAAGACATTTTTTCGACGAGTAACTTTGGGCTACTCTTTTAGTATGAACTTCAACTTCTACGAGCAAGACAGTGGTATCTATAACCCTGACCTTGCAGGAATTCCTGGTTTAAACTCTCGATGGGGAATGAGTCACTCTCTGCGTGCTAGCTTTCGAATCGTACGTGGCTTATCCGTCAGTACAGGTGTGAATCTCGGTGTGGGTTATTCGTTTGCTGATGCATACGCCACAACGGATGGTCCTCAAGTCTTTGGTTCGGAAAATCTGAGTGCTGCTGACTTGGCTTCTTACGCACTCAATGAAGGCAACTTTTATAGTTTGTCGATCAGTATTAGTTATCGATTCAATCAATACTTTGGTTTGAGCGCATCTTATTCCAACGGTGGTCCACAGTTCATCTTTACCAATGATGATCAAGGGAACCGCCGTTGGGTTTTGCGCAGTCCCTTCAGAATTCAGAATAGTTCATTTTCGTTTGGGATAAGCGGCAGTATCTAAGTGTTTGCGTCCAGATGTAGCAACGTCGCACAGCACAGATACGTAGCTGTTGCAACCTCGTGAAGAAGGAGTAGTAATGATGAGAAGACGCCTGGCCATTGCCACGCTAATTGTAGCGAGCATGGTTCTGTCAGCCGCATGGGTCACTGGTTGTGCCTATCGGCGTGCTGACAGAAGTCTCGTTCAACCGTTTGCGTTCAGCAAGAAACAGTTCACTGGTGAATGGTACATGATGAAGACTGTGTATGAAGCTCCGTATGAGTCGGGCTTCTTCAACGGTCAAGGAGGGTGGCCTCTTGGTAAGAAGATCCGTTTTGAGATCACCAAGCGCTACCTTTATGCATTTCATGCATCTCCCAATGTTCGAAACACAGAAAGTGCTGTGACACCTGTCGCTGCGTGGCCCATTTCAAGCCACTTCGACATCAAGCCTGCGATCAACTACTCCACGGGTGAGTCCTCCAACGTGATCATTGAAGAAGGTCGTGATGGAATCCCCTGGTACCAGCGCAAGTATATGCGTGTTCACTGGGAGCGCTCTTTGATGAGCGACTGGAGCGACATCATTGGTACCTATTACAGGTGGATGGGGCGAATTCGTACAGAGCCTGCTCTTTATGTTCCCCCCCAGAAGCTTGAGATGTCTCCCAAGTATATGACGTTCGTGAATGAGTTGACCATCACCCAACTGTATGACAGCTACTACAAGTACTTCTTGTATGAAATCCCTATTGCTTCTCATCGTGTGCGCTTTCGTTATTCCTTCAAGAAGGTTAAAACAGAGCCGACCTATACTCCCAAAGAATACAACGACTTTATGTTGAGCAAGTTTGGTGTCTTTCGTACGACCATTGTGCGGTATCACCCCGAACGTGGTCTGGTGGATTGGAGCTATAAGTTCTATGCCAATCGGTATAATATTGCCTCCAAGAAAGAGATCGACGCAGGTAGCAAGAAGCCTAGAAAGATCACCTACTATCTTTCTCCCAATTTTCCAAAAGACTTGGTAAAGTCTGCTCACACCCTCATCAATGACTGGAACCATGCCTTTGCCTACGCTTTGGGTCGGAAAGACAAAGAGGGTGGCAAAAATTCAGTGCTTGAACTTCTTCCAAACGGCGCGAATTTACCGAAAGGTCAGCGTCGAGAGTTGGGTGATCTTCGCTACAACTACATTTGGTGGGTCCATCAACCTCAAACAAGCTCTCCTTTGGGCTACGGTCCAAGTTTGGCGGATGGAGATACGGGTGAAATTGTGCATGGCTCAGCCTATGTCTATGGTGCTGGACTTGTTCGCCTCACCGACTACTATATGGTACTTTTTGACCTGCTGACCGGTCGTTATGGATCGAAAGATGTTGTTCACGGTTTGGAGTACTTCAACGCGGCATTCAATTTGAATGGGAATAAGGCTCTGTTGGGTCTCCCCACAACCTCCACGCAAAAGTATATAACCACCGATTTGGCGGGTCCTCAAGTTCGTACATCCAACCTGAAGACCATGATGGCTCGCATTCAAAGTCCTGACTTTCGTGTTCGTATGAACAGTCTACGCAAGCTGGACCAAAGTACGATCACTGCTCGCATTGCTCGCTTAACGGATAACAAACGCTCCAATGACCTATTAATGCACGACTTTGTTGTGCAGATGGCTTTCCCTGGTACAAATACTGCGGAGATTCTTACTTCAACAGATCCATATATCAAGAATGCCCTGTCAAAATACCATCCTGCGAAGTTTGTACAGCCCCACAACTTACGCGCTCGTATGGAAGCCTATACAGCTCCCTCTAAAGTCAACATGTATATGGCAGAGTATGCAGACCCTGTCTTGGCTGCTTATGTTCAATGGCATGCTGCCAACAAAACACCACGTGACAAAGTTCGCCAGTCTTTGCTCAACTTTATGTTTGTGGCTGTGACTACGCACGAGGTGGGTCATACCTTCGGTTTGATGCATAACTTTGCTGGCTCCAATGATGAGTTCAACTTCCCAGATGCCTATCATCTGCTTAAAGCGGGCAAAAAACCAACCTCTTGTTCTTTGTCGGGTGCAGCTTGCGATCCAGCTAAGATCAACAGCCCCAGTCTATCCCCTGACCAAAAAGCTGCGATGGCCAAGCTCGGCTTGAAAGTTCCAGGTATGGGTTTCTATCGCAGCGCATCGATTATGGATTATGCGGGTGAGATGTATGACGACCAGATTGGTGTCGCCAAGGCAGATCGTGCTGCAATCACCTTTATTTATGGTGGAAAAGTTGAAAAAGCCGTTACTGACCCAACCAAAAATGGTGGTCTGATTGATTGGAGTATGGAAGTTGAGCGTAAAAATCAAGATCCCAAAGATCCTTTGAAATTACGTTATTTCCGGTACTGCTCTGACTACCTTGTTGGGCAAGATGCTCTCTGTCAGCGCTGGGACTCTGGTATTACTGCCAAGCAAATCGTCAACAACTATATCCTCAACTATGACCGCTTGTATCCTCTGAAGTACTTTCGTCGTGGTCGTCGAGCGTACTCTCCAAACTATGCGTTTGGTCGATTCTTTTATCAACTTCGACATATGGCGACAATCTATCAGGATTGGGCATATCGAATTACAACACAACCGAACTACCGAAAAACGGATGACTTCAAAGATAAAATGGAAGCTGTCAGAGATACCTTTGGCTTCTTTATGCGAATCATGATGACCCCGCGTGTGGCTACACACATCAAGAATCGCACCACAAATATGTGGGAAGCCTCCGTTGCAAGACGCGATCGTGATGATACGGCTCCTCGTCACACCATTACATTGGGTGAAGGCCGCTTCTTCTACAGCTCCTTGCAACAAGGTTACTACGGTATCTTCCGCTATCGTCGCACAGGCTCTTTGTACGACAAATGGCTTACCATGATGTCTATGTCGATTCGGTCTTGGGGCTTTTACAACAACTCTGTGAATTGGATCTTTACAAATTTCCACGATTTCTTCACGGAAGACAGTACAGACTTCTTCTCTCAAGGTTTGGCGAACACATGGAATCCCAAGAGTCCCTTGCTGTTCCGGAAGAAAAACCATCCCATCGAGCCTGCATGGCACCCGTTCTTGCAGTATATTGGAATGTCCTACGCTCTTGGAGTTATCAACAATCCCTACCACGACCGCACCTTCAGCAACTACATGCTCGTCGGTGTGAAGGGAAGTGGTGTCTCTTGGACTCCTCCTGGCATGTCTGAAGCACAGTGCCCACCAATCCGTGCCAATGGTCAGTACGATTGTACTCCCGGAAAAGTTATGTGTTTCAACAATGTTCTCAATACTCGCACTTTCTTCACCGTTCAAACGCGAGATAAGCAGAGTATTTCTTATCGCATCGCAGAGCGGGGCTGTCAGCTGGCCAGCCAGCTTGCGAACCTGCGTAACTCTGGTGAAGCACGTTCTTACATCGAAGGTAAACAGAATGAGCTAGAGCTTGTGGAAACCTATATCACGATTATGCAGTTCTATACTTCCCTGTTCCAAGGCTAGACTGAGACTGCAAACGAAACATATGAGAATCGAATTGAAACGAATTTTAAGGATTGGAGATACAATGATGCTCAATAGACGCACAGCATCGTTTGCGTTACTCCTGTTGGGTGCCGTGGCCTTTGGAGCCCTCGCTGGTTCTGGCTGCGCCGTTCATCGTGGAGATCGCAACACCGTACGCCCCTTGGCATTGGATAAAAAACAATTTCAGGGAGATTGGTATTACCTTAAAACCATCATCAAAGCTCCCTATGACTCTGTGGGTATGTTCCCTGGCTCACAAGCAGGCATGGTCAAAATTCGCTGGGAGATTACCGAGCGCTTTTTGTACGCATTCACAACACAGCCGAGTGTTCGAAATGCTGACTCGACGGTTGTACCCGTTGCGGCTTGGCCTATTCTTGGTCACTTTACCATTCGTTATCGGATTAGTTATGCGACAGGGCAACCGTCAAACGTGGTTGGTGAAGATTATCTTGATAAACCTTGGTATCAACGTCCCAACTTTCGTGTGGCTTGGGAACGCTCGGTAATTACTGACTTTACCGGCTCTTCCTGGTATTATAGTATGTTTGGCTATTTTGTTCGCGAAATGCCTACCAATGTGCGCCCAGAGGAAGTTCAAATCCATCCCGAGTTTATGGATTTTGTCAACGAAGAAGTTGTCAGCCCTGGTATTGGACCCTTGATCGGTAAACTCAACAGAGGACTACCTGTCTCAGCTTTCCGTATTCGCTTTCGACACTCCTTCAAAAAAGTGCCAGATGCAAAGGATATCACCTATACCAAGCATGGTATGAATGATGATCAATTTGCCAAGTTTGGCTACTTTCGGACTGGCATTATCAACTACAATGTGGATCGTGGCTTAGTTGACTGGAGCTATCAGTATATGGCCAACCGTCACAATGTGGCGAATGCTGATGAGATCAAAGCAGGCAGCAAGAAGCCCAAGCAGATCATCTATTATCTCTCGAAAAATTTTCCCAAAGATATGAAGAAGACGGCTTATCTGATCGCGCAAGATTGGAACAAAGCCTTTCAACGTGCGTTACGCCGCCCTGGTGAGCAGATTTATGTTGTTCGCGAAAATGACCATGGCTTGCCTAAAGGTCAGTCTCGCAATATGGGTGATGTTCGATACAACTTCTTGTATTGGGTTCGTCCGGCGATCTCTTTTGGTCTTTTGGGGTATGGTCCCAGTTTTGCTGATTATGACACAGGGGAAATTGTGCAAGCCTCCGCCTATGTCTATGGTGCGACAGTCCTTCGTGTGGCGAACCGCTTTATGCTGTTGTACGATATGGTCAGTGGTCGTTATACTGATGAAGATTTGCGCAATGGTAAAGATTACCTTGATATCATCAATAATTTCTCAGGTGGTACAGCAAATCCACTGGTATCGACTCCCAAAATTAATATCAAGAAGCCTAGCTATCAAGGCTTTAGTATTCAAAAAGCAGATGCTTATGTGAAGAGTCCTTCCTTTTTTCAACGCAATAAAATGCTTCGTTCTGTCAACCGTGCTGCGATTCAATCTCGCTTGGCTCGATTGGATGCAAAGCCCTCTTTGAAATGGGCGATGATGCCGGATGAAACTCTCCGTGCATTGTTCCCACGCACTAGTCTTGAGCAACTTCGCAAATCACAAGATGAGCAAGTGAAGGCTGCACTGAATTCTTATTTGAATCCTGGCAACCTGATGCGTATCTCATCGATTCGTGGTGTGATGAAACTGAACAATATGATGTCTCGTCGCAACATGATGCTGGGAAGTTACGTCGATCCTGCATTGTCTAAATTTGTTCAAGCTCATATCAAAGCAAAGACTCCACGTAGCAAGCTGTATACTTTGATGCAACAGATGATCCTCCGGGGAACAGAGGGACATGAGATTGGCCATACCTTAGGTCTACGACACAACTTTGAGGCATCTGCTGATGAGCCCAATTACTTCCCTCAGTACGCGGAGCTGAAGAAGGCTCAGGGTGGAAATATCCCAGGGAATGACAACCAAGTTGAACATGCTTGGTTCTATATGTACTCCTCTATCATGGATTATCATGGTGATGTGTACGGTGATACTGTCGGTATTGGTACTTACGATCATGCTGCTATCATGTACGCTTATGGTGATATTCTAGAAGCAGATAGCTCCTTGTTGGATGCCTCCAAGACGGCCGTTAAAACTTACCTGGATAAGGTTGCAGCAGCAGCGAAAAAGCTCGCGTCTACGAAGTACTCTGGTATTTTGAAAGATATCAAAGTTACTCGGAATGCGTTGAAAACCTTTGAGGGTGCAAAGTACCAAGGAAGTAAGAAAAAGAGCATTCAATTTATTGCTAGCCAGGTTCTGCTGAAAGTGGAAGGGACTGATAATAATGGAAAGTCTCGTACCATTCTTCAACTGACAGCTGATGATCTGTCCGGCTTGCAGAAGCTTCATCAAGTCTTTGCTCTCACGGGTGTAAAACCTCGAACAAATACGGGAGCGTATGGTGATGGTTCTTTGTTCTTGCAGCCTGCAGACCCACCGCTTCAGCGACATTTCTACCGATTTTGCTCGGATGAGTTGGTTGGGCAAACTCCCTACTGCACACGTTTTGACTCTGGTTCGAACCCACGTCAAATGGTTGAGAATATGATTCGTCGTTATGATGGAAATTATCCTCTACGCAACTGGAATCGTGGTCGTCGCTACTATCGACTCTCTTCTGGATACTTCTATCGGATGATTAGTCAGTTCAGCATTATTAGCTTGTTCTATCAGAACTGGATCTATCGTGTGATCAATGAGAGAGGTTACCAGGGAAGTCAGGATTACTTTGACCAGTTGGCAGCGGTTCAGCGCGGTTTGTCTTTTGTAAACCGTGTGATACAAACACCAGATCCTGGCCGTCATATCCTTGATAAAGGAACGAATGCTTACGTTCAATCCAATGCCGACTCCAAAGATTCTATAGATGTTCCTGTTGGTGTAGGTCGCTATTTCTATAGTAAGCTACAAGAAGATGAGCTGGGTCTGGCTCAGTATCGCTTTGAGCGTATTGGTACCATGTACGACAAGTATGTTGCATTGATGGCTCTGGCAATTCGCGACTGGGGATTGGCTGCAAACAGCTTGAACTTCTTCTATGTCAACTTTGCTGACTACTTCTCCTCCGATGATGTTACGGATATGTTTACGTCTGCAATCTCTGGTGTTTTTGACAACAAACGTTACTCTATGACGGTCAATGACAAGATTCTGACACCCAACTGGCATCCAGTTCTTCAGTACACTTCCATGTCGATGGCTATGTCGATGTTGAACAACGGATTCTTCGGAAATACGTTTACGAACTATATGACAATCGGTATCCAAGGCAGTGGGCGTTCATGGACTGCTCCAAAGGCTGGTACTGTGATCTCATTCTCGAACTCTGCCAACACACGTACCTATTTTGCTGTTCAAACAGAAGATGGTCGAAGTATCTCTTATAAGCTTGTCGCCCGTGGAAAAGCTTTGGCAAAACGTGTGAAAGAACTACGCGCGTTGCCCACATCAGCTGTCAATCAAGCCGAACTAAAAACTGCGGAGTCTCAGCTCGTATGGGTCGAAACAGTTCTTCAGATGATGAAAGCTTATGTCAATATTTTTGCTAGGAACAATTAGTTTCTTTCTCCAGCGACATTTTGTTGTTGGG
>JALTMC010000241.1 GCA_027005175.1 Myxococcales bacterium | reverse complement strand
TTAAGAGAGTATCGCTGACCAGGAGGAGTTGTCCAGGAAGATAACTCAGGGTTAAGTTCGTATAGGTCTTTTGGCTTCATCTTGATATAGTTTGCAACATCCTCCAGAAAGACCGGACCGGGTGTGTGAACCGATTTGTATTGCACAGAAGGTAAGATCCTTGGCATTCTTCGATCGCGTGGAGGATACTTCCAGTAATACAGCTGTGCATAGATCCGCGCGACATGCTCGGTGGTTTCGCGACTTAATCGACATCTTGGGTTCAGTCGAATTTCCCACATGGTTTGGTTCGGACAACGCTTTACGATCCGGGCGAGACATGCCTCTCCACAGTTGTAAGCCGAGACGGCTTTGGGCCAGCTACCAAACCTTTTGTATAAGGTGCGAAGATACCTTGCAGCAGCGCGGGATGCTTTCTGAACATTCCGGCGTTCGTCGATCCAAGTTGTGATCGAGAGTCCATAACGACGGCCTGTTTTAGGAATAAACTGCCAAGTGCCCATCGCTTTTTTGCCAGAATGAATACGTGGATGGAAACCCGACTCAACCCCGGCCAAAAAGAGGATTCCTGTGGGAATACCGTGCCGACGAAACTCGCGAGCCATCGTCTTGAAATAGAGTCGATGGCGACGTAATGACAGAGATACAACTCCCCAGTCCGATTGACGGAAACGCTTCAGGATCTGCAAGAAGCTTGGGTGCCTTGGCATATCGACACCTGCAATACGCAACGGAGGCAACCGCTTGATAGAAGGACGTAGGGCCTTCTGTTGACTGGAACCCAAGGAAGGGGTGGCCCGAGCCACAGCGATCCTCGACACTCGTGAAGGAGCCTGACGTACTCGATGTTGGTGAGACCGTCTATGACTTACTTGTGAGGGAGAAGTTCGTCTCACTTGTGAATGATGAACACAGCCAGACGCTAGAAGCCCTACAACAAGCAACCCACTCCAAGACAATCTCCAACGAGAACTCATGGTCTCCCCCAACGCAAAAATGTATAACAATATATAATTACAAACACTTATAGTATTCCCAAACAAGGTTAAGCATAGGAAGAAGAGGGCTCTACGTCAATAAAACAACACGATCGATGTGGGATGATCTTGTTGGAAGCAGGCCAGACATTGCAGTTAAACTGGTGCGGGAGAGAAAAGATAGCAAGACCTGAAGAGACCTTACCTCATTTTTTTTTCGAAGTTTGATGGAAGAGAGAGAAGAGAGTACTACAAGGCTTTAATGGGTGAGATGACTTGGTGCCCTGGTGGGAGAAGTGGAGTTGGCTTAGGCCAACTCCACTTCTCTTACACTTGCGGGATAACTTGGTACCTTAGTGGGCGAGGTGAAGGATATTCGGGACATGGAAGGCTCGCAGCCCCGATATTACTTGGTGCCTTGATGGGCGAGGTGAAGGATATAGTGTGCAAGAGCAGCGCGGTCTTTCTTTGGCATCCAGCCATAAGCAGCCATACCATTCTTCATGTTACCGTTCTTGATCACCTTCATGAGACCAGCAAAGGTTCCACCTGACAGACGGAACACACCTTTACCATAAGCGGGAGGCTTAACCTTTAGACCCTTCGCTCCGGGGCCATCACCCATCCCTGTCGCTCCATGACAAAGAGCACACAGCTGCGTAAACTTTGCTTTACCCACAGCCAACACAGCAGCAGGAGCTGGCTTGTATGCGGGCTTTTTGGGTTTGGCAGCAACACGATGAACAGAAGCGGCTTTCGGAGCTTTTGGAGCTTTCACTACAGGTGCTTTTGTTTTGCCCTTGGTGCCAAGGTGTGCAAGGTGAAGGATATAGCGGGCCAGAGCCGTACGGTCTTTCTTAGGAATCCATCCATAAGCGGCCATACCATTCTTCATGTTGCCGTTCTTAATCACCTTCATGATGCCAGCAAAGGTTCCACCTGAGAGGCGGAATACACCTTTACCATAAGCGGGAGGCTTGATTTTCAGCCCCTTCGCTCCAGGACCATCACCCATCCCTGTAGCCCCATGACAAAGCGCACACAGTTGGGTGTACTTCGTTTTTCCTGCAGCCAACACTGCAGCGGGTGGTGCCTTGTAAGCAGCAACAGGCACAGCGTGTCGAGCAACAGGTGCGGCGTGTCGAGCAGCGGGTGCAGCGTGTTTGTGAGCCGGTTGTTTATGCTTGTTCGCAGCCATAGCTTCGTGTGCGGTCAAGGCATAAGCGTGTCCACCGAGACTGGCACTCACTTTTGTTTTTTCCAGCAAAGGTGAGAAGTTTTGGTGTTCATAAGTCAGTTTTCCACGAGTCATCAAGTCGGCCAAAGTGAACGAAAAGAAGACAGCAATGAAAAACATCGATGAAAAGAAGACGAGGCTAAAGAAGCGGTCGTCATAGCGCAAGTGCATAAAGAATCCAACGACAAATCCTGCTTTGATCACAGCAACAATCATAGCGACAGGAAGAGCCAGGACCCCCAGGCCCAGAAAGGAGACCTGAACAGTGATATAGGTTAGGACCAACAAAGTCAGATAGACACCGACATAGACTTTCAGAGGAAGCACATGATGTTCGTGTCCCTCGTGTCCAGTTGGAGTACCCTCCGCGTGGTGCATAGCCATTATATATTCTCCCTTCCGAGTTAGCGAACGAGATAGAGAAGTGGAAATAGGAAGATCCAGATCAGGTCAACAAGGTGCCAATACAACCCGACGTTTTCGACGGGAGAGTAGTACTCTGCACTGAATTTACCTTGAGTCGCACGGATATAGATCCATACTAGCAGACCAATTCCGACCATGACGTGTAGAGCGTGAAGCCCAGTCATTGTAAAGTAGAGTGCAAAGAAGATATGGGAGTTGTCAGCCAGACCTTGGGCAGAGAAGCCACCTGTCCCAAAGAAGGCTTTGGGCAAGAGACCTGCATGAATCTTATGGGAGTACTCAAAATACTTTACCACAACAAAGGCGCAGGCCAAGGCGATGGTCAAGATCAGATTGAACTCCAGACTTTTTTTGTTCCCCACTTGTGCAGCTCGCACACCCAGAGCCATGGTCAGACTACTGGTAATGAGGAAGAACGTATTGAGCGTTCCCGCAAAAACGTTCAAATGTTCGTGTGCAGCCAGAAATGTAGCCGGGTAGAAGAAACGGAACGCAAAGTAAGCCATAAACAGCCCACTAAAGAACAGAATCTCCTGCGCGAGAAACAACCACATTCCCAACTTTGAGGAAGCAGCTTGCTGCTCCGGTGTATAGAAATGGTGTTGCAAAAACTCTGGATGCTCAGCGTGTGCATCGTGTGCCATGCTTAATGCCCCTTCTCAGCAGATCGATCAATTTCATCGTATTCGTATGGTCCATGCAAACAGACCGGGTCGTTGACAAAGTTGTGTACAACAGGCGGACTTTGTGTCTCCCACTCCAGGCTTTTTCCACCCCAAGGGTTGTCTCCTGCATCAAACTTACCTTTGATAAAGCCACGCCAAAACGAAGCAAAAAGATAGACTGCGGTGATTGAAAGACCAAGCAGTAAGATCCAAGAGCCAAAGGTCGAGATGCGGTGCCACATTTGGAATTCAGCTAACAATTCTTTGGACACCTTGGCATAGGTGTGATAGCGACGAGGCATACCTCGGGTGCCCACCACAAACTGAACAAAGAAGGTAACATTGAAACCAAGGAAGATCAGGACAGCGGCAATTCGCCCCCAAAATTCGTTGTACATGGTGCCGAACATCTTGGGCCACCAGTGGTGCAGTCCTGCCAGGAAGGCCACGAGAGTACCACCAACCATCACATAGTGAAAGTGTGCAACCACAAAGTATGTATCATGCAAGTGAACATCGGTAGCGAGAGTAGCCAGGAAGATACCCGTCACGCCACCAATCACAAACAGGAAGATAAAAGAGAGAGCGTGTAACATTGGAGTCGTCAGGCGAATCGAGCCGCCATACAAGGTAGTGACCCAGCTAAAAACCTTAATCGCAGTGGGAACAGCGATCGCAAAGGTAAGAAAAGAGAAGATCACAGAAGCGACAGCAGACTGACCGCTGACGAACATATGATGACCCCAGACAAGGAACCCGATCAAGGCGATTGCAACAGAAGAAGCGGCGATGGGCACATAGCCAAAGATGCGCTTGCGTGCGTGAGTTGCAATCACTTCACTGATGACCCCGAAGCCGGGCAAGACCATAATATAAACAGCGGGGTGAGAGTAGAACCAGAAGAAGTGCTGGAACAAGACAGGGTCACCACCGAGAGCTGGATCAAAGATACCGATTTGAAAGATGCGCTCAAAAAAGAGCAACAAGACAGTAATCGCCAATACGGGAGTGGCCAGTAGCTGAATAATAGAGGTCGCATAAATGGCCCATAAGAACAGGGGCATCTTACGCCATGTCATGCCTGGTGCACGCATCTTGTGAATCGTAACGATAAAGTTAAGACCCGTCAAAATGGAGGAGAACCCGAGGATAAACACTCCAAGAGTGGAGTACAACATGGCCATGGGATAGGTTGTATATGTACTACTATAAGGAGTGTAGAAGGTCCAACCTGTGTCCAAGCCGCCCGACAAGATAGCAGCGACCAGGAAGATGGCACCAAAGATATAGATATAAAAGCTGGCCAGATTGAGACGCGGGAATGCCACATCCTTCGCCCCCAACTGCAACGGCAAGAAGATATTCCCCAATGCAGCAGGAATAGAAGGAATCAAAAACAAGAAGATCATAATCGCACCATGCAAGGTGAAGATGCGATTGTACTGATCATCCGTAAAGAACTTGCCTGCTGGATGGAGGAGTTCCAAACGAATCAAGATGGCAAACATCCCACCAATAAAGAAAAAGGTGAGGATTGACGCGAGATACATCAAACCAATGCGTTTGTGATCGAGCGTCAGCAACCAAGAGGAAAGAGACGAATCCGCATGGATAAAGTCCTTCAAGTGGCTGTCATCGTGTTCTGTGCCAGGAGCGCTGGCAACATCACCTGTTGTCGTAACCATTGTGTAAACCCTTCTTTATTTAGCGCAAGCCTTCAAGATAATCGATCAAGATATCGATTTCTTCTTGTTTGATTCGACCTTTGAATGTAGGCATCTTCTGTCCTTTGAAACCAACAACGATCTTTGCTTGTGGTTTGAGAATAGATTCGCGAACATACTTTTTGAATGCGGCCTTTTCCAGGACAATGGTGCGGTTCTTTCCAGTTTTGGAATCAAAAACAACACGCTTTCGACCATAGACCCCTTTCAAAGAAGGACCGACCTTCACGGAGCTATCTTTCACAGAGTGACAAGAGGTACAACCATAGCGAGTGAGCAACTCAGGACCTGTTGCACCTTTCGATAAGGTGCGCTTGAGCCATTCACCGTATAGTTTTCGAGAAACCACACGAACACGAGTGATCATCTTAGAGTGCTCTTTCCCACAGTATTCTGTACAGAGCATGTTGAATGCATCAGAGACAAAACCGTACATACTACGCAGACCATTCAGGTCAGCATAGATCCACTCCGGACGCATCTTCTTAATACCAGCCATATCAATGCTGTTATTGCGGAAGCTATTTGTGAGTTCCGTAGCTGTCTTCATTGCAGCCAAGACAGAGCGTAACCACAGAGGTGCCATCTGCTTGTACTTTGCAGTGTACTGTTTCGTCAGCTTGTCTCTCGCATCACTGTCAGCAGCAGACTTTAAACTCTTCTTGTGAGCTTTCTCCAGAGCCAACAGTGATTTCTTAAGATCCGACGCAACCCTCACCTCCACAACATCGTGGAGTTTCAGTTTGAAGGAGGGATCTGTCTGTGCCTTACCGTTGAGCAAGATATGCCCCTCTTTGACTAGAGAATCTGCGTTTCCACGTGTCACCGCAAAGCCGATTTTTTGAACCACATTTCCCAGTTCAAGCTCCTTGGAATTGACCTTCTTAAGACGGGTCAAAGCTTTGCTCGGCGTATTGAACCACAACACAGAATAGCGATTGGGCAGAACATCGCGCTTGGTACGAAATTCCGGCACAAAGAAACTGTGAAGAACATCAGAAGAGATCATCACAAGCTTGATATTTTGGTCAGCCGGAACAATAAGCTCAGAGGAGCCATTCACACCGTGACGAGGATACGAAAAGCTCCAACTCCAACGAGAAGCATTGACGCGAACTTCGATGGCATCCCCAGGAACGGTGCTCATATTCACAAACGTCATGAAGCCCCAGACAAAAATGCTCACGAGCAAAACGGCAGGGACAGCAG
>JALTMC010000240.1 GCA_027005175.1 Myxococcales bacterium | reverse complement strand
ACACCACACCTTCATACCTCTTCCAAACCAGGATGTAAAACAGAAAACAAGACTTCTCAAAATAAAATTGAACCTACCCCACCCTTCTCCGTAATAAGGGGTGTGCTCAACAACAAGCAACGTCGTTTTCATAACGAACAAGCAATACAAACGAAGCTATCACTTATCTTCATCAAAAAGGCCGAGAACAATGTCACAGTTATTCCACATCGCCGACACCATCAAGGCTATCGCAGCCTTTGGGCAAAAATCCCAAAAGGTAGGCATTGCTGCAACCAAAGGCGCAGCAGGGATTGCTGCGAAGTATGGATATATCACCGACACAAAATATATCGATGGTGTCAAATATATCCACGACGATGGTTCAGGCGGTTGGTAACAACCATGATGAGAGACTCTCTCTTCAGCCGTCTGCACCGTAAGGTCCAGGCGGTTTTTTTGTTTAGACAAACTCTTCCTGGGCGTATAGACAGATATGGCTTCTGAGCGGACTGTAAATCCGATGCCCTAACCGGCCATGGAGGTTCGATTCCTTCTACGCCCATTCATAGATTCACTTTCTAACTTATAGCATAGTTATAAACTTATAGCATAGTTAGAATATATGCTATCAACACACCAGAGTTACGCTATCAAATGGCGCATCACTCGGAATGAAAGGAGAAAATGATGCTTGCAGGATATACCGTTGCAAGTCGTTGCAAACGCAAGCTGTACTCGATTGCAGTTTGCCTCTGTAATGAAATGGCATCATCCCTGGCTTTTAACCAGGTCTTGGGGGTTCGACTCCCCCCAGGGGCACAAGAAAGATCGTGTGTTGTTCGTCATCAAAATCCACCCAATCCACCTGTAGTTTAACGGTAGAACAGTCGACCGATAATCGACAAATGGAGGTTCGATTCCTTCCAGGTGGACATATGGGGCTGTGGTGCAATGGGAAGCACATTGCTTTTGCACGGCAAAGATCAAGGTTCGATTCCTTGCAGCTCCACTCCGGGGATGTAGCTCCAATAGAAGAGCACCTGTATGGCATACAGGGGGTTGTGGGTGCAAATCCCACCTTCTCCACTTACCATGTTCGAGCGATTGGCGTAACGGAAGCGCAACAGGCTTACACCCTGTTGGTGGGGGTTCGATTCCCTCATCGCTCACTCTTGCAGAACTGGTGTAAAGGTAACATGTAGGCTTGCCATGTCTACGCTAGGGGTTCGATTCCCCTGTTCTGCTTTCAACCTTCAACCTTCAACCTTCAACCTTCGACTGACTCAAAGCGGACGTGATGTAAAGGAAGCATTTCAGATTTCCAATCTGTCTGTGCCGGTTCGAGTCCGGTCATCCGCTCTATCTTGTTCATATCGCGTACTATCAGCACCCTTAATCCACCGCCCAAATTGCACGGCCCTTGAAGGCCTAAGGATTGCCGTCTTTGGCACTCACCTATTTGGTGAACATCAATTTTCTCTATCCTATGTACAGCTAGAGCCAGAAAGATCGGGCGGTGGATTAAGGGCACTGCGACACCTTGACAAAGTCTGAACGCCAACTAAGTTAATATCTCACACAAATATAACAAATTGCGAATCTCTCAGAATACAGTGGAAGATGATACAAATCAGGAGACCTTTGGATGGCAGCACAGACATCAAACTTTGATTTTCTCCGACAGCATGATCCCCTGTTAGCAGATCTAGGTGGATTGGCTGAACGCTATTTCAAAAGTGACCCAACCACCAGCCTGATGAAATTACGACAATTCGGTGAGGTTCTTACACAACATGTTGCTGCCTGTACCAGCCTCTATGATTCAACCGACGAAAAGCAGTTTGTGTTACTCAACCGCCTCTGGGACAGAGGAGCCCTAACCCCGCAAATCAGCCAACTCTTTCACGGCATTCGCAAAGCTGGCAACGCCGCCAATCACGAGAATAAGGGCGACCACAGCGAAGCCCTACATCAACTCAAGATGGCCTACAAACTGTCGATATGGTTCTATAAATCCTTTGGAAACGACAGTCATTTTCGCTCTGGACCTTTTATTCCACCGCCTGATCCACAACAAACAACCAAGACAGTTACCCTTGAACTTGAACGGCTTCGTGAGGAGTTGGTTGCCAGCCAGAGCGCAGCCGAAACAGCCCAGGCCGTGGCGGAAGCTGAGGCGCAAAAGCTCCTTTCACTGGAAGAGAGACTCCAACAAGAAACAGAAGAGAAAGCTGTTTGGGAGCAGATAGCCCAGGAATCGGAAGAAGCGAAACAACACCTGGCCCAAAAACTAGAGCAACTTCAAACCCAGGCAAGCATCCAACCTGAAATAACGAAGCAGGCTGTGATTGAACGCGCCAAGAAAGTGGGTCAACAGGTAGCTCTGAATGAGGCCGAAACACGCCACCTAATAGACCAACAACTGGCTCAAGCAGGTTGGACTGTGGACTCACAAGAGCTAACGTACGCCAATGGAGTACGACCCCAGAAAAACAGTAATATGGCTATCGCAGAATGGCCAGTCCGAGGTGGTCGAGTTGATTATGTTCTCTTTGCTGGCCTCCAAGTCGTCGGTGTAGTGGAGGCCAAACGTAAACGCAAAGATGTCCCAGCTGCTTTGGAACAATCCAAACGCTATAGCCGCGACTATGTCATCAAAAGCGATGAAGTCTTCCTCAAGGATAGCCCCTGGGATAATTACAAAATACCTTTCTTGTTTGCGACCAATGGTCGGCCTTTCCTACAGCAACTACGCACACAAAGTGGCATCTGGTTCCTGGACACACGACGCCCTGACAATATATCCAGGCCCCTCACCGACTGGTATACCCCCGAAGGTCTCCAGGCACGACTCAAGCAAGATCATGATACCGCACATGAACGCCTGAAAACCGAGCCGACTGATTATTTGGGGTTACGTGGCTATCAGATCAAAGCCATCTATGCTGTCGAAGCTGCCCTGGCAGAAGATCAAAGAAAGTGTCTGTTGGCGATGGCCACAGGTACAGGCAAAACCCGAACCTGTATTGGCCTTATTTATCGCCTTCTCAAAACTCGTCGCTTTCGGCGTGTGCTCTTTCTGGTCGATCGTCGTGCCCTGGGAGAACAGGCCGCCAATGCATTTAAAGAGGCACGTCTGGAAAATTTACAAACCTTTACAGATATCTTCGAGACTCTCGAACTCGGCGACAACCAACTTGAAACGGATACAAAGTTACATATCTCTACTGTGCAAGGCATGGTCAAACGAATTATGTACCCTACAAAGGATGACGACTGCCCACCCATAGATTTGTATGACTGCATTGTTGTTGATGAGAGCCACCGTGGCTACAACCTGGATCGAGATCTCAGTGACACCGAACTTTTGTTCCGAGATCAGAAAAGTTACATTTCCAAGTACCGACGTGTCTTAGAGCACTTCGATGCCGTGAAGATCGGTCTGACCGCAACACCAGCCTTGCATACCACAGAGATATTTGGTGAGCCTGTCTACCAGTATTCCTATCGAGAGGCTGTAATTGATGGATGGCTGGTCGACCACAACCCACCCTATCAAATCAAAACAAAGTTGGGCGAAGAAGGTATGCACTGGGCTGTGGGTGAATCGATGACCATTTACAAAACCCGGACACAGGAGGTAGACACAGTCCACCTGGAAGATGAAGTTGACGTTGAACTCGAATCCTACAACAAAAAGGTCATCACAGAGAACTTCAATCGTGTGGTATGCCAGGCCCTGACAGATTATATCGACCCCAGCCTGCCTGAGAATGGTAAGACTCTGATATTCTGCGCCAACGATATGCACGCCGATCTGGTCGTCGACTTGCTCAAACAGGCATTGCAAAACAAGTATGGTCAAATCGAAGATGATGCCGTAGTCAAGATCACAGGTACTTCGGACAAACCACTGCAACTCATCCGTAGATACCGCAATGAACGACTACCGAACATTGCCGTAACCGTAGACCTTCTAACCACAGGAATTGATGTACCCTCCATCTGTAACCTGGTCTTTATTCGACGGGTTCGTAGTCGTATCCTCTATGAACAGATGATGGGTCGCGCCACCCGGCTCTGTCCTGACATTGAAAAAGAAAGCTTCCATATCTTCGATGCTGTCGACATCTACTCTGCCCTGGAACCCTACACATCGATGAAACCGGTAGTTTCCAATCCCAAGCTCTCGTTCAAACAACTCTATGATGAGTTAACCAGCCCTGAGAACGCGGAACCCCCCGAGATCTTGCGTGAGATCCATGACCAGTTCATTGCCAAACTCCAACGCAAGAGTAGACATATCAAAGGTGAAGCTTTGGAACACTTCGAAGCCATCGCAAAGATGCCCCTGGCCGATTTTATGACACAGATACAAGAACAAACCCCCGTAGAATTAACGGAATGGTTCAAAGAACACCCCAAACTACCGAGATTTTTGGATACGATAAAAGGCAAAGGAAACTACTTCATCATCTCAGATCACGAAGATGAGCTTCTAGGTGTAACAAGAGGCTACGGCCAGGATGGAGAGGATGTACGCCCCGAAGACTATCTGGAGGGGTTCAACCAGTACATTCAGGAAAATATGAATGCTATTCCTGCACTGTTGACGGTATTACAACGTCCCAGAGACCTGACCCGCGAACAACTTAAAGACCTCAAAATGGAACTCGATGCGGCAGGTTATAGTGAGCGAGCCCTACAGACCGCTTGGCGTCAGCAGACCAACCAGGATATCGCAGCATCCATTATAGGATTCATTCGACAGCAGGCCCTGCATGAGCCACTCAAACCCTACGAAGAACGAGTCAGTTCGGCCCTGACCAAGATCCTGAGTAGCCGCTCCTGGACAGATCCACAACGCAAGTGGCTCCAACGCATCGGCAAACAACTAACCGCCAATGTCGTCGTAGATAAGACCGCCCTGGATAGTGGAGAGTTCAAGAAACAAGCTGGTGGATTTACGCGACTCAACAAAGTTTTTGACGGTCAACTCGAAGAAATCCTCGCCGACATCAACGAAGCCCTCTGGGAAGACGCTGGCTGATCGTGTAAAACAAGAGACCCACACGCTGGGAACAATCGGAAAGTAAAATCCAAATCAAACCACCAATCCCCTTCCAAGAAAGATACTCTTTCAACTCGGAACTCGGAACTCGAAACTGGAGCCAAAATGGGTCATCGTACCTTTGATATTGTTCAGAAGCTATGGAGCCTCTGTAACGTCCTACGCGACGATGGAATCACGTATCATCAATACGTCACAGAGCTTACTTACATCCTATTTTTGAAGATGGCACAAGAGACCGAGACAGAGCACCAGTTGCCTGAAGGTTACCGATGGGATGACCTCATAGACAAAGAAGGCCCCGACCTGTTGGAGTTTTACCGAATTCTGCTGATCCATCTCGGCTCTCATGGCTCCGATCGGATGAAGACTATCTTTGCCAATGCTTCAACATCTCTGAAAGTCCCCAAAAACTTGCAGAAGCTTGTCACAGCCATTAATGACCTGGACTGGTATTCAGCACGTGAGGAAGGCCTGGGTGACTTATACGAAGGCCTGTTGGAAAAGAACGCCAACGAAACCAAGTCGGGAGCAGGACAATACTTTACACCTCGTGTTCTCATCGATTGCATTGTACATCTTGTGAAACCCCAGGCTGGAGAGTTAGTCCAAGATCCAGCTGCAGGAACGGGTGGTTTTCTGATCGCTGCTGACAAATATGTCAAAGAACAAACAGACGATTTGTTTGAATTACCCGATCAGATGCAACTCTTCCAACGCAAGACAGCTTTCTACGGCGTCGAGCTTGTCCAAGATACCCATCGCCTCGCGATTATGAACCTGATGCTTCATGACATTGAAGGTGACATTATCGTCGGTGACTCGTTATCCTCAGTGGGGTCAAATCTGCCACAGGCAGACATTATCCTCACCAACCCGCCGTTTGGCACCAAAAAAGGCGGTGGACGCCCCAGCCGCGACGACTTCACCTATCCAACCTCAAACAAACAGCTCGCTTTCCTCCAGCACATCTATCGTGGCCTCAAGCCCGGTGGCCGGGCAGCAGTCGTCCTCCCAGACAATGTTCTGTTTGAAGACAAAACGGGCCGAGACATCCGGGCAGACCTGATGGAAAAATGCAACCTGCATACCATCCTTCGACTCCCAACAGGCATCTTCTACGCACAAGGCGTCAAAACCAATGTGCTCTTCTTTACCAAGGGCACCGACAAAGACACCGGAAACAC
>JALTMC010000239.1:3056-6252 GCA_027005175.1 Myxococcales bacterium | reverse complement strand
GACTGGCCCCTGTCGTAGATATTGATCCCACACAGCTCGAAACAGGGGCCAGTCAAGTCCAAATCGATCCCGCATCAGCACTCCTCCAGCACCAATGGGAAGACGGACTGAAAAAGAATTGATCGAAACGATGCTCACAGCCTACCCCTCAAACCTCCCAAGCATCCGACGATACAACTCATCTCGATCTCACAACCAACAAAGAGTAGCGACAAGGGACTTGCGTTGCGTGGAAGGGTCGGATATTACTTGGAGGGGTGCGTTGTTGTTTGATGCACCTTTTGCGAGAGGGACACAGGCAAACGAATTCGCCAACCCTTTGATTCGCGTATGAGTTCTACCCGAACAGGCTGTTCAAGTTCATTGCGAAAGAACAGCACTGCTCGATTTTTTGCTATCTTAGACCGATGTTTGGGATCACGACGTAACCGTGAGGGTCGCCAAACATCACCGGAAAGAAACATTTTTTTACCGCTCTTGTGCTTGAACTGACGGGCCAGTACATTCCATGTACGTTGGCTGGAGGTAGCTAAAAGCTTCCATGCCGTGGCACCGTCACCTTTTGCGACCGCATCGCGGAATTGAGTCAAAGCACGCTCAGGGGCTGAAGGAGCCCGGCACCCCATAGGGAGTGCCAAGAAGATAAAGCCAACGAAACATAAGACATTAGTCTTGCAATTATATCGAAACAACACAACACACCTCAACGTGGGAAGAAATAGGGTCAGCCCTAGAATAAGCCATGTACGTCTCACTGACAAGCTTAGAGAGACGAAGATTTTAGCACGTGGCAAGCGGCTCTAAAACACGAAGAAGTCTATATCAGCCAGGAGAAGATCTGTCTATGTCGAAGAAGATGCTCTTCAATATGAATGAGCCCGAAGAAATCCGGGCGACGATCGTCGAAGACGGTCAGCTTATTGAATTTGATGTTGAAGCTCGAACCAGAGAAAAGAACAAAAACAACATTTACCGTGGCTACATTGTCCAGATAGAGCCCTCTCTACAAGCTGCGTTTGTAGAGTATGGAGCCAACCGTCACGGTTTTCTACCTTTCGGAGAGATCCACCCCAGTTTCTACAGCCAGAAGCCTCCTGCCGGAGAAGAGTATCCCAATATCGCTCCGCTCCTACGCAAAGGCCAGTCTGTGCTTGTTCAGGTGGTTCGCGAAGAGATGGGCAACAAAGGTGCCGCCCTGACCACAAACTGCACTCTACCCGGACGCTATATTGTACTGATGCCTCTGTCTGGAAACAGCGGTATTTCTCGCAAGATAGAGAATCAGTCGGAGCGACGTGCCATCCGCGATATGATGAAAGAACTCAAGACTCGCGATGGCGTTGGCTACATTGTGCGCACCGCAGGCGGTACAATGGCTCAGGAGGACCTCAACCGTGACTATGAGATCCTGACACGTCTGTGGGATAGCATACGATCGGCCGCGCGACGGGGACCACGAGTCGGTCTGATCTTTGAGGATGGAGACTTACTCCAACGCATGATCCGTGACTACTACGATGAGACCGTGACGGAGATCCTCGTGGATGAGGCAGACGCTTTTGAAAGAGCACACTCTTACTTTGCTGCAGTCATGCCTCAGCAAGAGAATGTAGTCAAACACTACAATGCTGGCCCTCCCCTGTTTATGAAATACAATATCGAATCTCAGCTGGCCCAGATCTACCAGCGAAAGATACCTTTGCCTTCAGGTGGCTCCATTGTGATCGATGCAACAGAGGCACTGGTAGCGATCGATGTCAACTCGGGTAAAACACAGAGCGACAACACCGAAGAGACCGCCTACAAAACCAATGTGGAGGCTGCGGCAGAGATCGCTCGCCAAGTTCGCCTCCGAGACCTCGGTGGTCTGATCGTGATCGACTTCATTGGGATGCGTATGGCCCGACACAACCGGGGCGTCGAACGCGCAATGCGAGGAGCACTCAAAAATGACAAAGCCCGTGTAAAGATTGGTCGAATTTCCAGCTTCTTTGGTCTTTTAACTCTCTCTCGCCAACGCATCCGAGATGCCAAAGGCTTCTCCTACTTCTCAGAGTGCCCCTCTTGCGCAGGGACAGGCTCTCTCGCCAACCCAGAGAGCAGCGCGTTGTCTGTTTTACGTCATTTACAAGGCATCGCCAACCAAGACAGACACGAACGCATCGTGGTATCACTCCCTACAGACGTGGCGATGCGACTGCTCAACCAAAAGCGACACAGACTGACAGAGTTAGAGACCGTCTATGATGTGAGGATTGAGCTTCAGACACGCCCGGGGCTCGCGATCGATCTTGAAAAAGACATCACATTGTTCCCTCGACGTTCGGAGTCGCGCCGACGCAAAGAGCGACAACCTGTACAGATCCCAGTGGAACAGATCAACTCCCAAGCCGCTTCAGCCATGCCAACCTCTTCCCCTGCCGATGGTCGTGGGAAAGACAAAGATCTGCGCCTGGATGAGCCTCTGGTTGAAAAACGTCCCACACGGGCCGAGAAAGAAGCTCATGAGCGGTCCGAGTCCTCCAGAAAACCGAGAGCGCAAGCTGCCAAAAGCGAAGCAAGCTTCCAGCCCCCCAGGCAAGAGCCCCGATCTCAGTCCTCCAGGAAACCAAGAGCACAGACAGCCAAGTCGGTGCCACCTCGTCCCCTCCTGATGATGGAAGAGACATCAATGCCCGCAGGCCTCCCCTGGTTTTTGAGTAAGCTTGAGCCACGAAAGAACTCCAGCTCGCTTGAAGATGTTGTGCAATGGGCGATGAAACAACCAAACCAATCTCCGCTCTCCCTCCCAAAATCTGAGGAGAGATCTACACCTCAACGTCGCAGGAGAGTGGCGAATGGAGAAGGTAAGCGTCATACCTCTGCCCAAAAAGCAGGTGGCACCAATGGAGAAGGAGCGAAGGAGCGGAGGCTTCATCGACGAAAACCAACATCCGAGCCTCGAAGACGTGGACGCCCGCCTCGTGAACCAGCCGCTGAGGAGAGAGAGCGCACAACAGAAGCATCTGCTCCTGAAGCATCGACTCCCGAAGCGTCTGCTCCTGAAGCAAAGCCCACCGCTCCACGGACAGCACGTTCGACTCGACAGCGAACCTCCGCAACAAAAGAAAAGGACGCTGCCCCCGAACAAGCTCCGTTGACAGCACGTTCGACTCGACAACGAACCCGTCGAAAGAGTGAGGATGCACCCTCAAGG
>JALTMC010000239.1:0-3046 GCA_027005175.1 Myxococcales bacterium | reverse complement strand
GAGTACAGCCCCCAAGGGGAAGAGGGCGCGGCGCACATCCGAGGCGGCCTCTCCCGCAGCAGCCGCCTCCAAAGACGCGATCTTGTCGGCAACACGAAGTGCATCCAAAACACGTACCTCGCGATGGACCCAAGAAGAACTGAACCTGATTAAAACCTTGCGGCACCTTCCTCTACCTGAGGCTCACAGAGAATTCAAAGCCAAAGGCTATGAGCGCAGCCCCAGTGCCTTCCGTCAAAAGTACTACAGCGTGCGCCCCTGATCACCACCTCAAAAAAACATCATACCTACGCCAGATCTGGCATTTAAGAGAGAGACTATGACTCCTCCGAATTCGCCGCCCTCTGAATCCAGCAAAACCGAATCACAAGAACCCTCCCCCTCCTCAACCGTCACGAAGAAGCAGTTAAAAGAGTGGCTCTCTCCACCGGCAGTGACACTTCCATCTCCTGCCAAGGAGCTGTCTTTCGCGCCACTGGAGAACTCTCTGCTGCAACGTCTTATGACGAATGAAAGCAGCGATGACGTAGAACTATACAACTTGACACTTCAGTCGGAGCAGTACCGACTGGAGAGCAACCTCCATCGACTGTTGAGCGCGCAACGCCTGGAGAATCCACAAGACTGGCATCACCTGCTCGCAGGTGTGCGCAAAACACTTCACACGATGCATGGTCGCTCCTTGCTATGCCATGAGCCAGGACTCAACTCCTCCCTGGGACTCACTCTCACCCTGGCCGAATACTTAATGCGAGGGCTCGTTCCTCGCACTCTTCTCGTTGTACCAGGACACCTGCTAGGCTTCTGGCACGCCCAGTTGCAGACGATCTTACCCCACCCCATCACAGTCGCGACATCATGGCCGACTGGAGAGCTTCCAGAAAACCTTCTACTGCCCTTTGAAGCACTGCAAGCACCGATCGACGCAGAGCAAGCAGCAGGTGTCCCCTATCCACTGATCGGTGTCTCCATGGCAGGTCCACTGCGCCGCCGCCGAAGCACTCCTTGGCGGAACTTACTTAGCCTCTCTCCCAAATACTTGTTGCTTCAAACAGGCCTTCCCTTTTTAGAGTCCCCCGCCGAACTCCATGGTCTCCTCGCACTTTTAGGAGTTCCAGAGCTACCACCCGCCGCTCGCCTCAAGCGCCAACTTGGCGGGCCAGACACCCCCATTTCACCGGCAGTTCGACAAGAGCTTCGCCCGCTGCTTCGCCCTGTTGTGCTGCGAAACTCTCCCTCTGTCACAGAACTCACTTGGCCGGAACGCCAGTGGAGGTCACAAGAATTCGAGCACTCTCTTCACTTTGTCCAATGTCGTAAAGAGATCTGGAACTGGCTACGTCAACACACTGTTGACCCTACCACAGCGTTGGAAGAGGGAAAAGAGCAAACTGCGACATTCACAGAAGAGGAACAAGAGACCCTGACCCCAATCCTGAGAGCAACCCTCAGCGGCCCTGCCGCCACCCTGGACGCACTGGAGAAACTCTCCCAAGACACAAGCTGGGAGACCCAGCACACTCTGTTCTCAGGCTGGCAAGACCAGATACGAAAGAGTGCTCACAACGATCCTCGAATCAAACTCATCTACACCTGGCTCCAAGAAAACCCTCGCTCTCGGTTTTTAATCTTCTGCCATCACGCGGCCAGCCGGGAGAGATTAAAAGAAAAACTAGAGGAGTTCCTCACCCCTGACTCCAGAGTGCTCCTGGCGACAGATCACGATGTCCCCGTGTTTACGGGAGCCATCGATAGCGTTATTCACTTTGATTTTCCATGGCAACCCTCTCTGATCGACAACCGAACCCACTGGATGTTACAGCCACATCACAATGCGCGACAGGTTCGTTTTTTTCAGGCACTAGGGTGCCCCACTACGCTGTGGTGGAAAACCATACAGCTCCGGTTTAAACCCCAGGAACTACCACCCGGAGAGCTAGAACAATGTGAAGTTCTGATCGAATCATCCTGGCAAGAACCTTTGTTGTTATGGCGATATCTTCACGCCCCCTCAAGAAACGACTTTTTCGACGCCCTTTCCTATGAATACCTGGGCACACGTCGTCGCTATCGCAAGATACATGACCAAAACCAACGCCTGTTCCTCGATGATTATGCGCTGTCCTAGAACAGTTTCCAAGAACAACGAAAACTCCACAACGCAACACCGGGTCGCCGACCACTGGAACGCAAGACACACAGCCGGGTCGTCAGCCGCTTGAACACAGAATGTAGAAGACTATGCCTGAGAAAACCCCCTTGTACCAATATGTTTCGCAAGCACTCTCAACATCTGGCGCTGTCGTGGATACAGACGGTAAGCAGTTGCAATGTTTGCTTCCACCAGAGTTGGCCCAAGAGTTGGTCACTGACGAAGAATTCACACTGGTATTGCCGGGAATGGAGAAGGAAGGACAGGTACTCAACTACGAGCACCCTCTTTTGGAACACCTCTTTGATCACATACAGCAAGAGGGTCGGCTGGCCCATATTGTGCTTTCCGATCTCAACAGCCGAAGTGGTGGCTTGCGCAATGCATTCCAAAGAACGGTTCAACTCGATCAAGGGATCGGTGAGATCGAGCGAATTCACACCGGCACTTGTGGCTACCTCTTAATGCACTTTCGGATCAATGCTCAATGCCAAGATATATCCTACAGCGAACTCACATCACTGGCCTGCAATGAAGAAACCCTCATTCAAGCCAACTGGCTGACAGAGACGATCACCAGCTGGCCTCACCAATCCACCAAACCGTTGTTCTGGAGCACTCCCTTTCCTGTGCTCTATGATCATCTACAAAACCAATTAAACAAGACCCTTGAGACAGTCCTGCAACCCTTTTATCAAAACATATTTCAACAGATCTCAAGACAACGCCGACGGATCGAGCGACTGCATCGGCGAGAGAGAAAAGAGATCCTCCGACCCTTAAAAGAAGATCCCACCCAGGACTTCCAACCCACATTAGCGGCCTTAGAAGACGCTAGCACCCACTACATCGAGTCTTTGGAGGCCATCCCTGCCCAGTTCCCCATCGCGATAC
>JALTMC010000238.1:17760-21568 GCA_027005175.1 Myxococcales bacterium | reverse complement strand
GTCTTCTTGTTGACCGGTGATGCAGGCGTTGGACTTTCAACGATGCTATTGCAACACGCCCGGCAACAACTCACAACCCTCTCTTCCCCAACCGCGAACAACACAGACCAGGCCTCTGAGTCCCCCTCCGAAACAAGGGTGGTCCATGGCTCTTCCCCAACCGCGAACGAAGCAGGACAAGCCTCTACGCTTGTGTACTTCCTCGATATTGGGCTGCTTAAAAGCACGGATAATCTCGCGACATGGCTGTACAAAGAGTTGCAACTTCAAGTCGAGGATGAGGTCCGAAGCAAACTCCAAGAGGAGCCCTTGGAAGGACTGAGCACCCTCTTTGCAACGCTCCATACGATCCTGCCTCAGAAAGCACAAGTTGTGTTGTATCTCGATGGATTTCATGAAAACCCTGCACAGGGAATCCCCCTACTGGCTGAGGCACTCCAGTGGGCAGAACAAAGCCATGAGTCCTATCCCTGGTTGTTTATGATTTTAGCGATACGACGAAGCTTCCTGGAGACAAATTTGACACACCCCTCGTTGAGGTCTTTTGTCTCCGACGAGAGTTTCCACCCACCCGAAGGGATTTGTTACCGTGAGAGAGGTAGTGTCTACGGTGCTGTCATGGAGTTGACCCCCTTCAAACAAGAAGCTCCACAAGACGCGAGAGATAGCCGCTCCGAGCTAGAGAGAGCCTACGAACGCTACTATAGTTTTACGGACACCAGCGGTTCACCCCGCTATCGCCCCCTACTGCGACAGGTCAATGAACTTGAGACATTTGGATTGACTCGAAGCCTCCTGTCTCACCCCGCTTTGCTTCCTGTTGTGATGGAGACCTACCACCAACGAGAACTTCCCAACGACCTGCACTTGATTGAACTACTTCATGAGTACACGCAACAGTATTCTCTACCGGAACAAGAATTCCTCCAGCATCTCACACGTCGTATGCTCTTTGGAAAGCAGACAAGCAAGATACAAACGCATGACCCAGGAACATGGCTCTCCGATCCATTGTTGTCGGAGAAAGAGTTACTCGAAGATCGAGAGTTATCCGAGTATATCGAAACATTCAAGTACGGCTACTCCCTCTACGAAAGTTTGCGCTCAAGAGGCTTATTGATCCGGCGATGGCGCACTCCTCGCCACTCCGAAATGGGGACAAGCCAGAACGACAACACAGAGATGTTGTTGCCAGAGCGTCATGTTACATTTACGTCGTATCAACTCCAAGAATACTTGCTATTTCGTGAGTTACAAAGAATTGCCCCCGATTGGTCGCACTACCAGGAGAGAGAAAATCCTGAGTTTGCCAACGCCCCCCCCACAGAAGCAGACTGGCTACTCCAACTCACAACATGCAGCCTGACCTTCCGCCCCATGGAAGGTGCGATGATTTTATTGCTTCTCGATTTAATTGAGCACAAACATTACTCTGTCGTTGCAGACTTTAATGACTACAGCCAGCAACAGGGAATCAACAGTCACCACCTGTTGTTTGGCGCGTTGCAGCACCTCTCCCCTCAAGCTGTGACACATGTGGACGGACCCGTCCCTATCATACTCAAAGACCTCTCAGAAAATGACCTGCGCCTAATCGCACAGCTCGGACAGCACTGGAAACGACGCGGTCTTTACCAAGAGGTAGATATCTTGTACAGCTTGGTGTTAGAGCACCCCAAGATCTCTGCACAACTGCATCGCTTTCCAAAACATCTGACGGAGTTACTTCTGGAGCGAGCAGACAACCAACGACGCATACTTGCCCAGCGGTCGGGAGATGAGCTGACACAAGCTTCTTATCGAGAGGGTCGCACGTATTATGAGCACGCCCTGGAGCGCATCAAGCAACAACACCCTTCCCCTTTAACCCAGGCCAAAGTTCTTCGCTTTCTGGCTCTGTATGAGATCGACACCAACCACCTCGAAGACGCCACACAATCGTTGCAACAAGCTTGGGAGTTGTCACAAACAAACACCGAAACCTCGGTATCTTCACTGGAACAAGCCTGGATTCGACATCTCCAAAGTGCCTTAACCCGGCGTCAACTGGAGGTCACAGACGTGTCCCCACTTCAAGAAGCGCAGAGAGAGAGGCTAGAGCAGGCCCACAAGCTTGGACAAGAAGCCCTGGAGTTGGTACTACAAAGCCATGAGAATGGCCGAACGGAATTACTGGCCCAGATCTATGACAACCTCGCCAGAACTCTCTTGCACCTCGCACAAGAAGAATCGAGCAAGGAGCAACAACTCAAACGTTTGCAAGAAGCGATGGATAGTTTCGATGGCTCCCTGCAAGCCAAGCACTCCCTCAACGACGTTTTAGGGCTCGCGATTTCGTATAGTGGCCTGGGAGAGTCGTACCAAAAGCGAGCGGAGTTACAAGTGGATGCCGATGGTGCCCCTCATGCAAAGGATTGGAACACCGCAAAATCCTATTTTGAACAGGGACTCGCGATCAACCAAAATCAACTTCAGTCCGACTTTGGTATCGCACTGAGCCACCAGGCGTTGGCGTCGCTTTACTTGCTCCACCCAGGCCACCACACCGACGGAATCAGCGAACTTCTAGAGGCCATGTTGTCATTTAGCAAGATCAACAATCGACATGGCTCACTGCAGATATTAAAAAAATTAGTGGGAGAAATAGCCTCTTTGCCAGTACATGAGTTATACCGGCTGGTCAAACATATCGTGTCTGAGATCCAATTGTTGCATCAGCAAAGTGAATGGCTATTGGAGGCTTTCTGGAAAGAGCTTCAGTCCGTGTTGGGAGAGAGTATCCCTCGTATGTTACGCGATTTTTTCAGCCCATTCTTCTCTAGCAAAGATGACTCCCAACCCAAAACATAGACTCAAAACATAGACCCAAAATTCTCGAGTAAAGATGACTCCCAACCCAAAACATAGACCCAATACTTCGATGAAAACCCAGTCAAAATTCAAAACAAAATTCAAAAAGGAACGCCAATGGTTCAAGCTCTTGGAATGATCGAATGCCGCAGTCTCCCCGCAGCTTTGGAAGCTGCCGATGTCATGGTAAAAACATACCCCATCACACTTCTTGGCTATGAGAAGACGGGAGCAGGTGCAATTACGGTCTTAATTTTAGGCCACCTGCAAAAAGTCAAAACAGCTGTAGAACATGGAGTCGCTGCTGCAGAAAATGTAGGAGAAGTCCTATCCTTGCACGTGATTCACAACCCACATCCAACGCTGTTGGAGACACCAGGGCTCTCTTTCCACAATGGAAATATCCGATAAACTCGGACTCTGAATTCCCCGCAATCAGAAGGTTTGCACCACCTCTAGCACCTATGGTATAGTCCCGCACACATTGTCAAGAAACCGAGTGGCTCCAGACACCTCCTGGACCCAATTCATCTGTAGAAAAAATAGGATAAGGTTGTGACGAAGAATCGAATAGCTCTCATACTCATCGCTCTCTTTTGCAGTACAGGTTTGATCGGTGTCGGCTGTAAAAAGAAGAAAAAAGACCCCAATATCATCTCCAAAGCAGAGTTTCAACGCAGAGTCCGTTGGGGCAAACCCCGCTGCATTTTGTTCTGCAAAAACATGGTGAAATTCTGCTCGAAATTTCTCAAGAACAAAAAGCGTAAGATCAACCAGCGTAAGTGTGCGATCAAATGCACGAGCAAGTTCATTAAACACCCTCGTCAGCTCGCACCCCGCATCGGTTGCACCACACAAGCCAAAACCTGTCAGCAACTTCGCAACTGCAACAAATGTGGTCGATTTATCTGCAAACCCGGAAAAAAAGGGGCAAAAGGCAAGGCTGTCAAAGGCAAGG
>JALTMC010000238.1:15923-17750 GCA_027005175.1 Myxococcales bacterium | reverse complement strand
GGGGACGAGGCCGGGGAAGGCGGCCGCGGCGGCCGCCGGGGCGGCGAGGAGGGCGACGCTCCCCCGGACCGCCGCCGCGGCCGGGAGGGCAGCGAGGACGGCCGCCGCCGGCGCGACGGCTCGGGGGGGGGCCCCGGGTCGGACGGACGATGACGGCGGGCTGCGGCGTGCCGCTCCCTCTGCCAAAAGGGCGGCTGTTCCAGCGGCTCGAAGCAAAGCTCCTGCAGCTCGGAAATAGCCTCAGACCCAGAAAGACCCCACAAAGAGAGAACAGGCACTCGATAACCCTTCTTTCTTTGCAAGTCCATCACCTGAACAAGTCCACCACCTGAGCAAGTCCATCACCTGAGCAAGTCCATCACCTGAGCCAATCCATCACCTGAGCAAGTCCACCACCTGGGGGAGTCCCAATGTCTGACCAAGCACCATCCTGTTGTTTTATTGTCAATCCACAGAGTGCAGGAGGGCGTACCCGACAGAACTGGGACAAGATCGCACCAGCGATGGAAGCGGCATTGGGTGAGCTCAAAGTCCTGTTCACCGACTCCATCGGGAGTGCAACCAAGCTATGCCAACAAGCTCTTGATCAGGGTGTTGAGTTGGTCATCTCTGTGGGTGGTGACGGAACCAACAACGAGGTAATGAATGGCTTCTTCCTGCCCGATGGTACCTTAAGAAAAGCAGATGCCCAATTCGCATTTATCCCGATGGGATCGGGTGGAGACCTACGACGAACCCTACCTCACGCCACAACAGCCGAGCAAATGATCGCTCAGATCCGAAGCGGCACGGTACGAAAGCTCGATGTGGGAAAGGTCACTTTTCAAGGGGCCAATGGTCAGGAGAATCAACGATTTTTCCTCAACATAACATCCATTGGAATCAGCGGTGACGTCAACCAAAGAGTCAACCGTTCTCGCAAGCTCTTTGGTGGGCCTGCAACATTTTTCCTGGCATCTGCTCGCGCAGTACTCTCCTACAAGAACCCGATGTGCAAACTACAGATCGATGAGAAAGAAGCCTTCGAGAAGAAATGTCATCTGATCATTGTAGCCAATGGCCGGTACTTTGGAGGAGGAATGAAGGCTGCACCCGATGCAGAAATGGACGACGGTTTCTTCGATTTGGTGATCCTGGGAGATTACAGTAAGTCCACTATGCTAGGAAAAGGCTCGCTGATTTATCAAGGCAAGCACCTGAATATGCCAGACACCACACTACAACGTATCCGCAAACTTCACCTTACATGCGACAGAGAGATCTGGATCGACATTGACGGAGAAGTCCCAGGGCATACCCCCGCAACCATCGAGATCATCCCACAGGTCCTGCCCATCAGGCTTTGAGCCGTCATCTATTCTTCCAGTCCGTTGATGTACCCAATGTAGGGAACATTTCTGTATCTATCGTCAAAATCGAGGCCATACCCAATCACAAAGAGATTGTCGATAGTAAATCCCAAATAGTCGATAGCAACAGGCGATATCAGACGCTCCGGCTTCTCCAACAAAGAGCAAACTTTGATGGAGTTGGGCTTTCTGGTCTTGAGATTGTCCAGCAGATAATTCATCGTGAGACCCGTGTCGATAATATCTTCCACCACCAACACATCCCGCCCTAAAATCGGAGTAGAGAGGTCATAGGTCAAGCGCACCACACCGGAACTCGACGTCCTGTCTCCGTAGGAGGAGAGGGCCAAAAACTCCGTCACGATAGGCAGTTTTATTTGACGAACAAGATCCGCCAGAAAGAGAAAGCAACCTCGCAACACCCCGACAACAACCAGATCTCTGCCTTGGTAATCTTTTGTAATTTGAGCTCCTAGCT
>JALTMC010000238.1:4043-15913 GCA_027005175.1 Myxococcales bacterium | reverse complement strand
GTTCAAAATCTACATCTTCAATTCCACTATATACTGTATTTGGGTCGAAATCTTTTGTAATTTGAGTTCCTAGCTCAGCAATTCGCTCCTGTAGCTTTTCTTCCGAGATCAGTGTTTTGAGTGGTTGTCCTTGGATTTCATATAGCGATGACATCCTTCTCTCCTATAGAATCGAGGTGTGCAACTCGGCCTACCACCGGTTTGTTTTGACTGCGATAAAAATGATCGTTGGGGCGACTTCAGCCGCCCGTGTTGTGAAGAAACTGTTTGTACAACGATGGAGTGTTTAGATTGCGCAAGATCGCTGAAGATGCGACAGAGACCTCTGTCACCATTTCACAATGTGTTTGTAAGATACCTCTTAAGCCGTCAGAATGTCCAGCGTCAAGGAGAGGCAAAGCTCCACCACCGAGCAAGACAGGATGCCCACGCTTGCCGTTGTTCACTGGAATCCAAGCACGCTTTGCATGAGGCACAAAGCCAGAGAAAAGAGCCTGCAAAACAGACGCAGGATACGGTCCCTGATCGATCGGTCCAACAAGCAGACCTGACGGAGAAGAGTAACGAAGATGATTCCAGGCATGTTGCAAGGACACAAGCTGCTCGGCTTCTGGCTCACTCACCACAAACTCCATTTGCAAAGGACGTGTTGGAGTTCCAACCCTGTCAGCGGTGGTATGAGGAAGGTCAAGCCACAAATCGCAATGTTCAGGCTCCAAAGGAAACGTGCTCTGTGCAAGCCTCTCACGAAGATCAGGTGGCAAAACAACCACGAACTTCCTCAGACCGACAGAGGCCTGTACGGTGATCATGTGTTCCAGAAAGAGGTGATTACGCCAGGTCAGCAAAGCTTTGGCCTGCCCCATACGCCGACCACGGCCGGCGGCCAAGATCACGCAAGTCACTTCGGAGAACACGGGTGTTACAGATATGCCATAAAATTGGCGACAGCCATGATTTGATGAAATACGGAGAGACGATTGGCCTCGATGACAATTTGAGTGCCATAACGCACCCTGATTCCAAGAGAGAGGCTCTCAGCAAAAAACCAGTGAAATCCCAGGGTCGCGGTTGGTCCAAATGCTGTGCTTGAGGCATTCACCAGGGCCAAGGAGTTCCACACGCCAATACCCAGACCGACATACGGGCGAAAGTCGTCTTGAACAAACAGATAATTTAAGCTGGTAAAGGCAGCAAACATAATCGGAGTGGGATGATCTTTGCTACATACCGCAGTCGGAGTTGTTTTGGCATCCAATGTGGGTGTGGCGCAAGAGTGAAATGAGATGTGTGTTTCGAGAGTCAAAGCCAGATTCTGTGAAAACTCCCAACTCCCCTCCACTCCAAGAGAGAGATAGGAGAAACCAATGCCATAGCCGATATTACTGCGTGAGCCGATCGGCCGGGCTTCGGGATCACCTGTCTGGTTAAATGTATTTTGAATTCCCAATGTGAAACCCAAACCATATTTCTTAAAGTTATAACCACCACCAGCCATGGAGTCCTGACTTCCCCAAAACAACCACACAGAGAGCAAGACAGCGGTCATTCCAAGATGTTGTCCGAAACGCAACCAAGGGGAGCGGTGGACTCGGGGAAAAAGATGTTGGGGTGTCACAAAAAGAGAACCGGAAGCTCTGAAACCTTTCATCGAAACTCTACCTTATCTCGGCAAAATGGTTGCGGGACCACATGCATGATTAATGTACTCTAGCATACCAGCCTTCCGTCAAGAAGCAAGACCCTTTCCGGCACAGACCGAGGAAATACGAGATCTCCTTCACAAGGATTCAAATCATGGTACTATGCATCGCTTGTCATATATGAAATTTCAGTATAAAGTTCCAAGCGTGTTCTGGAGCTATCCTATTTCGCCAAGGAGTTCTTGTTGAATAAATTTTCCATAAACCCTCTGGCACAGATCTGGCAGGACGCAGGTCGTCTAAGCGTGATCGCCCAGGTACTCATTCGACATGGATTTGGGGAGGTCATAACCAAGCTCCATCTGGGGAATATCATCCCGAGAATGGCGGGGAGACCTGCCCGTTCGCTCAAAGATGGATTGAGCACACCCGAGCGAATCTCAGCGGTGATGCAAGAGTTGGGGCCAACCTTTATTAAGCTGGGGCAGATACTCAGTACCCGACCCGATCTGATCCCAGAAGAGTATATTGTCGAGTTCAAGAAATTACAAAGCGGCGCAGCTCCTATTCCGTTTTCAGAGGTGACACAGCAAATCGAGACCTCTTTGGGCCGTCCTACAGAGTCCGTCTTTGGCTGGATCGACACAGAGCCCCTTGCTTCAGCAAGCATCGCACAGGTTCATATCGCCCGTCTCCCCGACGGAACAGAGGTGGTGATCAAAGTCCAGAGACCGGGCATCCAGGAGATGCTACGAAGCGACCTCTCTATCTTGATCTTCCTGGCCAGACGTGTCGCACAGCTATTCCCTAGCACAGAACTCTTTGATCCTGTAGGCATCGCTGAAGAGTTTGACAAAGCCCTCTCCAACGAGCTTGACTTCACAGTCGAGTTGCGAAACCTCCAGCGTTTCAAAAACAACTTTAAAGAGAACCCTGACGTACATATCCCCACCGTATACAAAGAGATATCCTGCAAAACGGTTCTGGTGATGGAACGAATCCAGGGAATCAAGATCACAGACGTGCAAACCGGTCGAAAATCCTTGGTTCGACGATTGCTCAAAGTTGTCTTTGAGATGATCTACATCCATGGACTCTTCCACGGCGATCTGCACCCCGGAAATATTCTTGTGGAGTCAACAGGACGAATCGCCCTCATTGACTTTGGCCTGGTTGGTAGACTCACCCCACGAATGAAGGAGACCATCACGGATCTTCTGATTGGATTGATTCGTATTGACTACGATGGGGTAGCAGAGGTGTTGTACGATTTAGGCGTAAAACGCAGCACTGTCAACTATACCCGTTTCCAGGCAGACATCGCACAACTGATGGACGAATACCTGCTCGGCGCAACCCTCGCAGACATCGAGTTCGGACAGCTCTTTCAAGAACTTATGGATGGGGCAATGCGTCATAATATCGCAATCTCTCCCGACTATACCATGATGTTTAAGGCATTGATCACTGCCGAAGGAGTGGGAAAACAGCTTGATCCAGAACTCGATCTGCTCCACGAACTCGAACCCTACGTTGTGGAGTTGGTCAAACAACGATACAGCCCCACAGCCCTCCTTAAGCGCGGTGTCTTCCACGTCAACAATCTATTTCGACTGTTCAAACAATTTCCAATCACAGCTCGTCAAGTCTTGATGGCAGTTGAAAATGGTCGCATACAGTTTGGCCTAGACCAAAGCCAGATCGACACCATCATTCGAGAACAGCGTACAGAAAACACACGCAAGATCACTGCCGGACTCGCTGCTGCATTTTTGCTCAGCAGCACACTCGCGCTCGAACACGGTCCCCCCCAATTTATTGGCATCCCTAGCTTGAGCTTTTTTGGCTATCTCATCGGGCTAACCTTGTCAGGTCTCGTACTTCTCAGTATGATGCGCCACAGATGAGCCCCCACAGTTCATTCTGAAACTCCAAAAAAGAAGAAGGAATGGTCCCTTCCAGAAAAAACAACCCGATTTGCCCTTTCGCACATAGTCTCCCGTGGTGAGACCACCACCTCCAGAAAGACACGAGTTGTTCTGCGGTGAAAACCCTGCGCTTCTCTTTCTTATCGTGGAGCAAATACTTCAACCCACAGCTTCAGCCCACAACGTATCACTTCTAACTTGAATCATCCTCACGAAAGGAGACAAACGAATGAAATGTATTCGCCTTATTCTTGGCCTGACCTGCGTACTGATCGGATTTTGCATGGCATTGCCCCAGAATGGGTATGCTCACGGGAATACTCACAGGAATACTCGCGGGAATACTCGTAGCTACCGGACCAAGATGTCGATAACTCCGACACCCAACAACGTATTCTTAATGGTGAAATTACCTCGGCATCGATTTCGAAAGCTGAGTCGGCGAGGCTGGCAACCTGTAGCTCGTTTATGGATCCGACGAAGCACCGGATGGGTTCGTATCGGACGACGCATTCTTCGCCGACGACGATGGACACGAGGGATCGCCACAGGTCGGATTTGCCGTGGTTCCTTTGGAAAGGTCAAGCTTGTGCTACAAATGGGTGTTCGCAATGGACGCTTTTGGTGGAACCGTTACGCCCGCAAATGGCAGTCATCCTTTATCAGCATCCGACAATCGATCGCATGGATACAGTGTCCACCAGTCCCCGACGACATGCCCCCAGGAACCCCAAAAGGAATCGGATCTATCGTTGCACCAGCTCAACCCAACACACCTTCACAGCACGATCCATTTCCTCCCACAGCACCAGCTCAGCCAACACAGCCACCCCCAGTGCAATCAGCCCCCACTCAGCCTGAACCAAGCCCATCAGAGCCCAACCAGGCCCCTCCTCCTCCTCCTGTCGTACCCACAAAAGCATTTCTTTCCTTTCATAGCTCCATGAAAGATGCAAGCTTTGACAACGGTCGCTACAAAATGCTCAAAAGCTGGCTCAGACGGCTGCAAAGCCTTCGACTGCGCCCAGGCCATATTTACCAACTGCTGAAGACATTCAGCTTTGACAGCACCCGCACCAAAGCCGCCATCCGAATGTCACGCTATGTATTGAGACCTCTCAAAGTTCAACAAGTCATCCGAATCATCAAACCCTTCTCTTTTGGCTCCAGCAAACTCAAAGCTGCCCTTTACTACTGCCGTGGCCTGGAAGACCCATTAAATATCCACTTGCTGGCGAAACAGTTTAACTTCAGCAGAAGCAAACGCAAGATCATGCGACGATGCCGGTAGCAGGGGCAGACACATAGGTCTGCCCCTACATGTTTATCCGATGGCACGAGATCGGTTTTGTGTTGTAGGGGTGAACCCATGTGTTCGCCCGGTGTGTTCGTTCGGTGTGTGTTTGCCCGGTAATAGGGACAGACACATAGGTCTGCCCCTACATGTTTATCCGATGGCACGAGATCGGTTTTGTGTTGTAGGGGCGAACCCATGTGTTCGCCCGCCCGGTGTGTGTTTGCCCGGTGTGTTTACCCCTATTACCACTTTCCAGCCACAGCCATGCCTATACTGGAAGGAGAAAGCATAGGTAGCCAAGTAACTCGATGGCGGGCTCGGGAGTGTCCTAAGCGATTGTCCCAAATAGGATAAAAGTTGAGGTGGTAAGCCAGGATAGCAAACCCGGTTCCCAGCAATCCACCGACAAGAACATCACCCACATGGTTGCGATAATCCAGCACAGGCAAGAGGCTGAGGGCGACAGCACCGGCCAAAGGCGTGAGCAGAACAGGGATCTTCCAAAACCAGCCCGCCCCACCCGAAAGTTGGAGGTGTCCCGCCAGATAAAGAGAGAGATAGACCCCTCCTGCAAAAGCCAGAGACGCCTCCAAAGAGGGGAAGGAACGTCGTCCGGCAGCGACAACATCCGCATCCCCTGTACATTTCAAGGTTTCAATATTGGGCCGACACCGCTCAAACCAATCGGGTCGCAGGCGACCTGTCACGACTTGTAGCATCTGAGTGGAGAAGGCAGTCAAAGCCATAGCCTCAACCAAGCCCAACATACCATGATGAAGATCATGACCGCTCCGAATCCCCAGCTGTGCAAGGCCGAGTCCAAGAAGAGGAACCCCCACAGAGAGTCCGACACTCACAGGCAAAGATAAGCTGGGTTGTTTTTGGTAAGGGAGCGTGAGAGTACGATCGCCTGGAGCCCAATCTCGCAAAAGAACAGGAATCAACTCCAACAACAAAGGACCTCCCACACCGAGACCTATCGCAATGGACCAATCCACCAAATACAGGGGAGAAAACCAGCCTGTGCGTTTGAACTTGGACTTGGGCTTGAACAACTTGTGAGGTTTATGATTCTTGGTAGAGAGGACGGGTTTTGACAGAGAAAGAGATCGGGTAGAGAGGACTGGAGAGAGGACTGGGTAGGGAGACGAAGCAAGCCCGACCTGGGATAAGGAGAAGAGCCAGACACAAACAAAGCAGAGAAGAGACAAACACTTATACATCAAGAGAGAGGACCTCTCTCGAGATATTGAGAGTGTTACAGATCTGATCAAACAAGCTTTGTTCGCGAGGATCAATCGAGCCATCAATCGCAGCCATTTTTCGAATCAGATGGAGATCATCTCTGAGGGTTCCATGTTCTTTGAGTAAAGCACAAGCCTCTGTCATCAAAAGAGTGCGGTCATGTTGTTGCCAGAGGTCGGCAACCCAACGAATTTTTTGTTGAACTTGCTCAAAATCTCCAGGCCACAAAGAGAAGACATGTTTTACGAGCAGCTTGGATTCGTTGGGATCGAGGTACTCGTCAATCCCAACCATATAGTCGAGGAGATAGAGCATCGCATCTGCATGATCCTTAAGCACAGCCATTTCCAACTCCTCCACCGCAACACAGCACAGTTACGAATCCAACTTTTTAATCAAGTCAACAACTTCGCCAGGTTCGGGGAAACGTCCGGTTGCATGCTTTGAGTAGACCAAAGAGCCATCAACCGTCACGTCATAGACTCCCTTTTCACCCTTAATCAAAGTCGCTTCCACTCCAAAAGAGTCTTGCAATTCGGCCACCAAACTGGAGGCACGTGGAAGGTAGTTTCACTTGACACAGTATTGAATCGATATCTTCATGAGTTGGTAAACCTCTCCTCAACAGTAATAAAAAAGACCTCAACCACCACCGACACTTACGATGACGCCAGAATAGCCCAAATATAGGCGAGAATCAAAACATGTCAAGGCTCAGATCTCGGAGAGAAAGCAGATGTTCTGCTGCAACAACAAACCAAAGATAAAGAGAAGCGAGAACGATCCGTATGAGTTCTATGGCTGTGAGCTTATAAATTCATGGCATTGCGTTGACAATGTGATTGTCGATGATATATCGTGTGAGGGAAAGAATAGGTTAGAGAAGATGGCCTATCAAACATTGTTTTTTTCGCGAAAAAGCGATGGATTCGTCCTCCCAAACCCTTGTGAGACCCAAATTTGTGGATGACACCAACAACTAACAAACCTTAAACTTGCCCAAGAAGAGAAACCAATAAGATGGAGACAGTTGCGGAGAGATGAGTCATCCAACTGTTCAGTTAAAAGTACTTAGTGGGCCGGACAAGGGCAAAGAACTCCGGTTTCGGTCATCCTGTATCCGCCTTGGACGAGATCCACGTAAGAATGATTTTGTTCTGACCGATCAATATATTTCCGCATGCCACGGCCAGCTCGATTGGCACAAAGGAGTCATCACATATCTGGATCTGCAAAGTAGACATGGCACCTCCATCACAACAGCGATCAATGAGGGAGGCCGCTCTGTCGAAAAGAGAATTGAACTTCAAGACATTGACAAGATCACATCCTATCCCATCAGAACCAGTGCTCAGTTACTGATTGGCTCAACACTCATTTACCTCACATTTCTGCCTGCCGATGGAAATGACACGATCGAAGAACAAGCGGCCATTCACTCTCCCAATGCAAAAAGACATGCCAACGGAGAGATGTCTGAAAATAGTAGGGTTCAAGCCACTCCGATCCCCATCAATACAGTCCCGTATCAGCAAGACACCGACGAGGATCCTCAACCCACAGGAGTGTTTTCGGTAAAGTCCTCGCATTCTTTGGAGGATATGGAACAGGGGTATGTTGTTGAAAATACATCCCCACGAAACCTGCCTCTCTCCCAAGACCAAACACACCCAGACTCTGTGGTCTCCAACTTACAGCCCCCCAAACCCTTGACCTCTTATTCCAGACATGAGGTGGACACCGAGCCTGAAGATATTAACGTTCGCAAGATCTTCTTATCGACCTCAGATACGGCTGATGAACAAGCACTCTATGAGCGAGAAAAAGGAGAGACCGATCTCCATGAGGATACCGACTTTTCCTTCGAGGAGCTAGCAAAGGTATCCATGAACGACACAAAATTTCGGGGATTCCAAACCCAAACGGAAGCCAGTATGGACTCTGGCTTCCACCAGGACATGAGGTTACTTGTTCCCAACGAGAACAAACTCGATGTCTTGTTTCGATTGTCAAATCAGTTGAATCGACTTCACCACCTCGACGATATTTTGGAATTGATTGTAGACTCTACATTTGAAGCCTTTCCCTCTGCACAATTTTTTGCCCTATACCGAACCGATCGCGATAGCCAGCGCGCAGAAGAAAATGGTGAAAAGCACACGCTCAGTAAGTATTTGAGTCGAGTGCGTGACATCGAAAGATCCAACGTGAATGAGGTCATTCTCAGTGAATCTCTGCTAGAGAAAGTGGCAGACAAACGAGAGGCCATTCTTTTCACACGCGACAGCCACGCAAACCCTACCGTTTCAATGATTGAAGGAGAGATCTGGTCCAGCCTATGCGCTCCCCTGATTGGCCAACGATCTTTACTCGGCGTTATGCTTGTAGACACCCGTCATGAAGGCGCTCTGTTTACTCCCCAAGATCTCAACCTCTTCTCTGTCCTCGCTTCTAACGCTGCCTTTGCCATTGAACGCACACAGTTAACCGAAGAAATTGTCAATATGTTTGAGGGTTTTGTCGAGGCATCGGTGTCTGCGATTGAAGCCCGAGACCCAACCACTGCAGGTCACTCGGAACGTGTGGCAACCTTTGCATTATCTCTGGCAGAAACCGTCAATGATGTTCATGTTGGCTCTTCCAAGGGGATCTACTTTACCAAAGATGAGCTTGTTGAGCTACGATATGCTGCGCTACTACACGATATCGGTAAGGTCGGCGTACGTGAAGATGTTCTTAACAAAGCAAGTCGGATCAGTGATGATCGGATGAACTTAATTCGACAGCGTTTTGACAGCCTTAAGGTCGATTATCACCTCAGCCTAACCAACAAATTATTGCGCGAACTTGCAGACCAAAGACGCTCGCCTACCGATCAGGAAATGCAAAATATTATCGTGGATGCGAGCGATTTTTCAGAGGAATTGGAAGAAACAGTGCTCTGGCTCGACAAAATACGACGCATGGAGAAGTTGACACCTGACGATCTAAAGCGCGTAAAAAAAATAGCCTCACGACGCATTCCACTCAGCGGAGACCGGCTCATCCCTTTGCTAGAGCACGATGAGACCACGAATTTGAGCATTGTACGAGGAACGCTCAATGATGAGGAATGGCAAGACATGCGCTCGCATGCAAGCCTCAGTGAATCGTATCTTGAGCGAATTCCTTGGAGCTCCGAACTCAAGCGCGTCCCTTGTATTGCCGGAGCCCACCACGAGAAACTCGATGGGAGTGGCTACCCCCACGGGCTAAAAGCCAGTGATTTGTTCCCTCAAATCAGAATCCTTACCATCGCTGACATCTTCGATGCTCTCACAGCATGGGATAGACCTTACCGCAAAGCGATCCCATACTCAAAAGCTATCTCCATTCTTTCGGAAGAGGCAGCCGCAGGGAAATTGGATAGAGACCTCGTTGGTATCTTTGCTCTCAAAGTTATCCCATCTCTGGAACGATCACCCCATCATCGCGAATCAAGTGATGAACTCCCTCTCTCCATTCCCACACTTAAATCAAGCTCAGGCATTGAACCATTACGGGCGAAAACAACAGGCCAATACACTCTGTTTCAACAAGAAAAATTTCAGTCACACACCCAGACTGCCAAAAAAGACGAGGAGCTTTCAACCCCAAAGCCGGAAGACAGCTCCCCCCCTCCCTCACAAAGTTCTTAACCTGACAACACTTCTTCCTATCCCGAAACCTCCACTCTTAACATGACAAAGCTTCTTCCTATCCCAAAGCCTCCATCCTTAACGTAAAGAAACTTCTCCATGTCCCAAAGCCTTCACTCTTAACATGACAAAGCTTCTTCATGTCCTGAAGCCTCCATCCTTAACGTAAAGAAACTTCTCCATGTTGAGAAACTCCAAGTCTATCTCCTTCTGATATCCAAGTGTTACCAAGATCGTGCGAATCAACCTTTGACCCACACGTTATAATTCTCTATCTTTGCCGCCAATTCCACGGTTCTTTGTTCTGTATCCCTATGGAACACAGAGGCGAAAGATTGGACCCGCTTTAAAAGGAGAGAGTAGATGTTACAGCCCACAACATTGACAGGAAAACACGCCTTGGTTTGCGGTGCGAGTTCAGGCATAGGAAGAGCCACGGCTGTGGCTCTTGCCCAGGCAGGAGCAGAGGTGACAGCTCTCGCCCGCCGAGAAGACCGGCTCAAAGAACTCATCACAGAAATGAAGGCGGTAGGCCCAGGCAAAGCGCGCTATCTCGTTGCCGACCTGGACCAGCGAGACGCGATGGAGAATAGCATTCAGTCCTTTTTGAAAGAGAGCGGCCCAGTCCATATCTGGATCAATAACACAGGAGGTCCAGCAGCAGGACCTCTCTTAGAGGCGACAGAAGAGCAGCTTCTCTCCGCACTGGGTCGGCACCTTCTCGCGGCCCAACGTATCGCAAAGCTTCTCATTCCAGGGATGATCGAAGCCCAGTACGGACGAATTATCAGTGTATTGTCAACCTCTGTTCGCGCACCTATTCCCAATCTGGGAGTGAGCAATCTTACAAGGGCAGCCATGGCTTCCTGGTCAAAAACTCTCTCCAATGAGTTGCCCCCCCATATTACAATCAACTGCTTGTTGCCCGGATTCACCGCAACAGAGCGGCTGACCTCCTTAGCCCAAGGTCGAGCCCAAGCGCAGAATATTTCGGTCGAAGACGTTGAAACGGCTTGGCGCAAAACCATCCCAGAAGGCCGACTTGGTCGTCCCGAGGAACTCGCAGCCACCATCGCCTTTTTAGCTTCACCTGCCGCATCCTATGTTCGAGGATCTTGTATCCCTGTGGATGGTGGACGCTTGCCTGTTATTTAATCTGAAAGAGTAGAACAAAGCTATGGATTGGATCAAACAAGACAGAGACACCATCGCAGCCTTGGCAACACCCGTCGGTGAGGGCGGGGTTGGCATCATTCGCATCAGCGGTCCCCAAGCAAAGAGTATCTTGGAGCAGATCTTTGTCGCCAAACACCAAGCCAAGCCATGGAGGTCGCATCACCTTGTATTGGGCCACTGCCTCGACAACCAAGGGGGCTGGATGGATGAAGTTCTGGTGGTTTGGATGGCACAAGGTCGCTCTTATACAGGTGAGGATGTGGTAGAGATCCATGGCCATGGTGGGCACCTAAACATGACACAGTTGTTGCGTCGCGTGGTACAAGAAGGTGCTCGGATCGCCGAAGCTGGCGAGTTTACGAGGCGAGCTTTTTTGCATGGTCGCATTGACCTCACAAGAGCCGAAGCCATCGCAGACTTAATCGCAGCCAAAAATGAGCAGGCTTTGCGCATCGCCCGACACCACCTACAAGGACGGCTACAAAGCTGGCTTGATGAGTTGGCAGAACGCTCCCTCCAATTGGCCGCCCAAGTAGAGAGCTGGCTTGATTTCCCAGAAGAGTTTGATCCGGCACTGGAGCAAGCAGTAGCCACGATCTTCTCCGATCTACAGACCTTTCTTCAGGACATCAAAAAACTGCTCGATAGCTATCAGCTCGGTCAACGGTTTCGAGAGGGCTGGTCTCTGCTTTTGCTAGGTCGCCCCAACACAGGAAAGTCGAGCTTGTTCAACCAACTCTCAGGACAGGAAAGAGCCATTGTCACTCATGTTCCTGGAACCACAAGAGACCTGCTTGAGACCCAGATCGCCTTGGGTGGTATTCAACTCTCCCTCACCGACTCTGCCGGGCTACGCTCCCAAAGCTCCTCTGCCTCCCCTGAAAACATCATCGAACAACAAAAC
>JALTMC010000238.1:0-4033 GCA_027005175.1 Myxococcales bacterium | reverse complement strand
GCCCATGATGCTATCGAACAAATAGGAATGGCTCGTGCGCTGCAAGCTGCCAACCAAGCTCACCTCATTCTAGCTGTTTTTGATTTATCTCGACCATGGACTCAGGAAGATGAAGAAGTCTTGGCAGTTTGCGACGGAACCCCTACAATCATTGTATTAAATAAGTCTGATTTACCACAACAGCTCGATCTCACCTCGATCCAACAATTTGCGTCGATGTATCAGGTAGAGATAAGTTGTAATAGCGGGGAGGGAATTGATACCCTGCGTTCATGGTTACAAACATATACGGAGCAACAGACCCCCTCACATGAGATGGTCATTACCAATGAAAGACAATACCAAGCTCTCGTGGAAACCCACGACTATCTTCAACAGGCAGCATCACATGGTCACGGATTGGGCCCTGAATTTATGGCGGAGGATCTGCGAGCGGCACGAAATGCCCTTGCAGTTATCACAGGCAAAGTCTCGTCAGAAGACGTACTCGACGCCCTATTCTCTCGCTTTTGCATCGGGAAATAGGAAACTTGGACTCACTCATAGGAAGCTTGGACTCACTCTTTTGACAGGACTTCTTTGCTTTCTTTGGACCCACACCCAAAAGAGAGTCTTGGCTGAGTCTGCAACAAGTTTGGTGTCCCCTCCCTTGGTATCCCCACAAAGCTTCCGCTTCCCAGCACTCTCTGTTTCCTATATGCAGTATCGAGTGAAAACGTATCGAAAGACAAAACGCAAGAGGCGAAAAAGAAAGCCTCGCTTGCGACTTCGCCGAGGAGTCTTTCACTTGAGCAAAGTGATTGGAACCAAGCCTTGTGTGATGCTGTACTTTGCGCCGGGGAACCCATCCTCTGAGGCGGAGCTACAAGCACTTCAAGCGGTCTCCAAAACCATGGGAAGCTCTCTCCACTATTTCGGCATCGTACGAGTTCGCAACAGACGGATGCTTCGCTACACCAAGCGACGTTTAAAGAAACTTCGCATCACCCTTCCCATCTTGTTGGACTGGCGAGGTGTCCTTGCTTATGCCACACTCACACGGAAGCTTCCGTCTTATGCGGTGCTCGATAAGCCTGGACATCTTCGACTCTCACAAGCCTCTGCGCTCACGGAGCTTGTCGCTCCACACCACTCGCTGCTAACCGTGATACAAGAGTTGGCCAAAGGACAGAAGATCCCATCGATACGAGCACCTGGCTATACTCCGAATCCCTACCGATGGTTGGGAAAAAAAGCTCCTTCGCTAAAAACGAGAGTCCATTTTTCCTCCAAACCGAGCAAGCTCGTCACAACCAGGCCATACACAAAACGTCCAACGTTCGTGATATTTTGGTCCATTACATGCCCCCACTGTCGAAAGATTCTACCCCTTGTGCAGAAATATTATCGCGAGCACAAAAACCAATGGAGTGTGATTTCTGTAGTACAACTCCCAAAACGCTCGCTGCGACGTACATTAAAACGCTTTAAGCACAAACATAAATTAACATTCCCGTTGCTCTCTGATCCCAAGGGCCTACTGCAACATAGATTTCATGTACGAAGTTACCCAACCTTCCTACTTCTCGACACAACATCGAAAATTAGGGCGGTCCATTTTGGTGCGACACTCCCTCCTCAACAACTATTTCCCAAGCTTCTCCGAGGTCTCCAATGACAGTGAACACAGCACCACAACCCCTTCTCTGATATTTGGCTTGACAAGGCCCCGTGCTTACGACAACGTAGAGATTCATTTCCTGTTCGCAACACTCAAAAAACGGGAGACCATATGCCCAAAAATTTTATTTTGGATACGAATGTCGTTCTCCACGACCCTCGCGCTATTTTTCAATTTGAAGACAACAATGTTGTCTTCCCCATCTATGTTGTAGAAGAACTCGACCAATTTAAGAAAGATACAAGTGAGTTGGGTCGCAATGCACGTCAGATCTCTCGCTATCTCGACCAATATCGAGAGAAAGGAGAGCTTTCCGGAGAGGGAGCAAAGTTACCCAGTGGTGGTATGCTTCGCGTTGCATTTGCCGCCAGAGATCGCCTCAAGACCGAGTTATTTCATAGCCGTGACAGCGCCGACAACAAGATCCTTGCGGTGGGCTTAACCCTACGAGAGAGCGAGCCTGATTGCCCTGCCATCATGGTCAGTAAAGATACAAATCTGCGTATACGTGCAGATGCCCTGGGCCTGGCTGCCGTTGACTATGAACCCAGCGCCACCACCATCGATGAGCTTCATACAGGAACGGATGAATACTATGTGCCTGCCAAGCTCTTAAACAAACTCTTTGAAACCCAAGAGCTTGACACGGAAGCACTCCTTACGTACCTCAAAAATAGTGACCACCCTGTCACTCCCGAAGGAGTGGATGGTACGCTCGATGCAGAGATCCATCAACTCTACCCCAACCAATTCATCCAGTTGATCGACAATACAAACCCTCAACACACGGCTGTAGCACGCGTTGAACCCGATGGAGTAACACTCAAGCCGCTATCGAAACAAGCCAATGACCAGATATGGGGGATTCGCCCACGCAACAAGGAGCAACGATACGCTCTTTCCCTTCTCTTGGACGACCGCATCAAACTTGTCACGCTGGTTGGAAAAGCAGGTACAGGAAAAACCTTGCTCGCCATTGCGGCAGGAATGCAACAAGCCATCGAAGAAGAAATGTACAAAAAACTCCTGGTAAGTCGCCCTGTCTTTCCTCTGGGTCGCGACCTGGGATTTTTACCTGGAACCATGGAAGAAAAACTTCTTCCATGGATGCAGCCCATCTTTGACAATGTAGAGCTGCTCGTCAGCATTACCAATCAGGATGGAAAGCGCTCTTCTTCGAGCAAGCAACTCATGGAAATGGGTATGCTGCAAATCGAGCCCCTCACCTACATTCGTGGACGCTCTATCCCCAATCAGTTTATGATCGTCGATGAAGCTCAAAACCTCACTCCCCACGAAATAAAAACGATCATCTCACGGGCAGGTGAAGGAACAAAGATCATACTCACCGGCGATCCATACCAAATCGACCACCCGTACATCGATGCATCCGACAATGGGCTGGTGCATGCTGTCAAACGATTCCAACAAGAAGGTATCGCCGGACATATCACCCTGCAAAAAGGAGAACGCTCCGAACTCGCCGAAAAAGCAGCAAATTTGCTCTAGCAAAAGCAACCTACACCGTGTGGTTCCTGTCTTTCTCACGCAGAAAGATTGACAAGTCTTTTGTGATACGATACTCCAATATCTCCAAGGATGGTATTAGCCCATGGATTGGGCTCGCTTCTTCCCCTCTCCCCTCCCCAAAAAATCACAAAGTCACAAGACATTCAAAACAAACGTTACCAAGTCGCATTGGGCAGCCTAATTGGTGCCCTCCTCCAAACAAACGTTATCGAGTCGAATTGGGCAAATTGACTTGAACCTTCCGAGCCAAACGACGCTCTTCACTCTTACTCAAAGCAACGACTGTTCACAAAAGTCACGAGATGACACACCGAGCCTACGACTTCAACTGCTCTCGAAGGAGTTGGTTGACAAGTTTTGGATTGGCTTGCCCACGAGTGGCTTTCATCACCTGACCGACAAAGAAACCAAGCAACGATTTCTCTCCGCCTTTAAACCGTTCAACAGGTTCGGAATGCTCAGCGAGAACATTGGCAATGATGGGAGCAAGCACATCAGGATCAGTGATTTGCTTGAGACCTTTTTCTTCCACAATGGTTTCGGGATGACCACCATGCTCCATCATTTCGGCAAAAACTTGTTTGGCAATTTTGCCAGAAATAGTCTTTTTGTCAACCAGAGAGACCAAAGCCCCGAAAGCATCCGCATTAAAGAGTAAGTCTTTGACATCACGATCCTTTAACTCACGCAAAAGTTCATTGTTGAACCAGTTTGCCACGGAGCGAGGAGCATCGTGAGTCGCAAGAGCGGCTTCAAAGAATGCTGCAACCTCACGATCACCTGTTAAAACATCAGCTTCCTCACGAGTCAGACCCAACTCCTTTTGGTAACGTTCAAAGCGAG